>NZ_JCACVY010000053.1:0-24299 GCF_058833935.1 Roseomonas sp. TS2
GGGAGATCCACATCGGCGAGACGCGCATCCCGGCCGGGCGGGTGGGGGATGCGCCCTCGGTCGGGCTGGCGGTGGCGCTGGAGGCGCTGGGCCTGCCGATGCGCCGGCTGAAGACCGGCACGCCGCCGCGGCTGGACGGCCGCAGCATCAATTGGGCGGGCCTCGAGATGCAGCCGGGCGATGCCGAGCCGGAGCCGCTTTCCTGGATGACGGAGCGTATCGGCAACCCGCAGGTGGAATGCGGCATCACCGCCACCACGCCGGCGGGCCATGCGCTGATCCGCGCCAACCTGCACCGGGCGCCGATCCATTCCGGGCAGATCCAGGGGGTGGGGCCGCGCTACTGCCCCTCGATCGAGGACAAGGTGGTGCGCTTCGCCGAGCGGGAGCGGCACCAGATCTTCCTGGAGCCGGAGGGGCTGGACGACCCGACCATCTACCCGAACGGCATCTCCACCAGCCTGCCCGAGGATGTGCAGCGCGCCTTCCTGGCCACCATCCCCGGGCTGGAGAAGGCGGTGGTGCTGCGCCCGGGCTATGCCATCGAATACGACCATGTGGACCCGCGCGCCCTGCGCCCGACGCTGGAACTGCGCGACGTGCCGGGGCTGTTCCTGGCCGGGCAGATCAACGGCACCACCGGCTATGAGGAGGCGGCAGCGCAGGGGCTGCTGGCCGGCCTCAACGCGGCGGCGCTGGCGGGCGGCATGGCGGAGGAGCGGGTGCTGGCCCGTACCGAGTCCTATCTCGGCGTGATGGTGGACGACCTCGTGCTGCAGGGCGTCAGCGAGCCTTACCGGATGCTGACGGCGCGCTCCGAGCACCGGCTGGCGCTGCGGGCCGACAATGCCGGGCTGCGCCTGACCGCCAAGGGCATCGGCTGGGGCGTGGTGGGGCCGGAGCGCGCCGCCCGCTTCCGCGCCTTCGAGGCGGCGGTGGCCGAGGCCCTGGCGCGGGCGCGGGCGGAGGGCGGCAGCCCGGCGGCGCTGAAGGCGGCCGGCATCGCCATCAACCAGGATGGCCGCTGGCGCAGCCTGCTGGAGGTGCTGGCCCTGCCGGAGGTCGCGGCCGAGGCGGTGGATGCGGTCTTTCCCTGGCTGCGGGACCTGCCGCCGGGCGTGCGGGCCCAGGTGGAGGCAGAGGCGCTCTACGCCCCCTATCTTCAGCGCCAGGCGGCCGAGCTGCGGCTGCTGGAGAAGGAGGAGCGCACCGCCATTCCGCGCGGCATGGATTTCTCCGCCATTCCCGGCCTCTCCAATGAGATGCGTCAGCGGCTGAGCGTGGCGCAGCCCGCCACGCTGGGCGGCGCCGGGCGCGTGGCCGGCATCACCCCTGCGGCGCTCGCGGCGCTTGCCGTGCATCTGCGCCGCCAGACGGAGCGTTTCACGTGAAACAGGACCTGCACGACACTCTGCCCCCTCCGGCCGTTTCACGTGAAACAGAAGCGCGGCTGGAGCGCTTCCTGGCGCTGCTGCTGCGCTGGAATGCCCGCATCAACCTGGTGGCCAGCCAGGACCCGGGCGTGCTGCGCCAGCGGCACATCCAGGATTCTCTCCAACTCCTGCCGCTGCTGCCGCAGGGCGAAGGGCCGATGGCCGATCTCGGCTCCGGCGGTGGCTTCCCGGGGCTGGTCTTGGCCATGGCCGTGCGCCGCCCGGTGCATCTGGTGGAGTCCGACCGCCGCAAGGCCGCCTTCCTCCAGGCCGCCGCGGCCGAGCTGGGGCTGGCGCATGTCACGGTCCATGCCGCCCGCATCGAGGCGGTGCGCCTGCCGCCCCTCGCCGTGCTGACCGCCCGCGCCCTGGCGCCGCTGGAGAAGATGCTGCCCTGGGCCCAGGCCCTGCTGGCGCCCGATGGCGTCGCCGTGTTCCCGAAAGGGCAAGGGGCCGAGGCGGAAATCGAGGCCGCAACCGGGGCGGGCTGGACAATGGCCTTGCAGCGGTTCAAGAGCAGCACCGACCCGAACGCCACCATCCTTCGCATGTCTGGAATCCACCGTGCCGGCGAATAAAACCCTCCGCCGCATCGCACTCGCCAATCAGAAGGGCGGGGTGGGCAAGACCACCACCGCCATCAATCTCGCCACCGCGCTCGCCACCAAGAAGCGCGTGCTGGTGATCGACCTGGACCCGCAGGGCAACGCCTCCACCGGCCTCGGCATGCAGCGGGGCGAGCGCGGCCAGGGCAGCTATGCCCTGCTCGTCGGCCAGAAGCCGCTGGCCGAGCTGATGCGTCCCACCAAGGTGCCCGATCTCTTCCTGCTGCCCGCCGACAACGACCTCGCGGGTGCCGAGATCGAGCTGGTGGCCATGGACCAGCGCGAGCACCGCCTGCGCCTGGCGCTGGAGGCCGGCGCCGACACGCTGCGCGACTTCGACTTCATCCTGATCGACTGCCCGCCCTCGCTCGGCCTGCTGACGCTGAACGCGCTGGTGGCGGTGGAATCCGTGATGATCCCGCTGCAGACGGAGTTCTTCGCGCTGGAGGGCGTCTCGCAGATCACCCGCACCATCGACCGGGTGAAGCGCGTGCTGAACCCGGCCCTGTCGCTGGATGGCATCGTGCTGACGATGTTCGACCGCCGCAACAATCTCTCCGAGCTGGTGGCGGCCGATGTCCGCGCCTTCTTCCGCGAGCGCGTGTTCGAGACCGTCATCCCGCGCAACATCCGGGTCAGCGAGGCGCCCTCGCACGGGCTGCCGGTGCTGCTCTACGACCCGCGCTCCACCGGGGCGCAGGCTTACATCCAGCTGGCCGCGGAGCTGCTGCGGCGTGAACGGGCGAGGGGGAACAAGGCCGCATGAGTGGACGCAAGCCGCCCCGGCTGGGCATGGGGCTCTCCGCCCTGCTGGGCGATCAGAACGCCGCCACCCCCGCCTCGCCGGGCGCCAGCATTCCGCGCACCCTGCCGGTGGAGGCGATGGAGCCCGGCCCCTTCCAGCCGCGCGGGCCGATCGACCAGTCCGGCCTCGCCGAGCTGGCGGCCTCGATCCGCGAGCATGGCGTGCTGCAGCCCATCCTGGTGCGGCCGAAGCCGGGGCAGCCGGGGCATTACCAGATCATCGGCGGCGAGCGCCGCTGGCGCGCCGCGCAGCTGGCGCAGCGGCACGAGGTGCCGGTCTTCGTCCATGAACTGGACGACCGCATGGCGCTGGCCGCCGCGCTGGTGGAGAACCTGCAACGCCAGGACCTGAACGCGCTGGAGGAGGCGCAGGGCTACCAGCGCCTCTCCGACGAGTTCGGCCTGACGCAGGACGCGCTGGGCCAGGCTGTCGGCAAGAGCCGCAGCCATGTGGCCAACACGCTGCGCCTGCTGGCCCTGCCGCCCAAGGTGCGGGAGATGCTGGCCCGTGGCAGCCTCTCCGCCGGCCATGCCCGCGCCCTGCTGACGGCGCCGGACCCGGTGAAGCTGGCCGAGCTGGTTGTCACCCGCGGCCTGAACGTGCGGCAGACCGAGGCGCTCGCCGCATCTGCCGAGAAGCTGAAGCCGGGCCCCGGCCCCATCTCCGCCGACGCCGACACCAAGGCGCTGGAGCGCGACCTGATGACCCGGCTGGGCCTCAAGATCGCCATCCAGCACGGCAAGAAGGGCGGCAAGGTGACCATCGCCTATCGCGATCTCGACCAGCTGGACGGGATCGTGCGGCTGCTCTCGCCGCAGTAGCGGCCTCAGCCGCGGCGGCGCAGCGCCAGGGCCTGCCGGGCCAGGGTCAGGATGGCCTGCTGCGCCACCACACGGTCCGGGATCGGGCGGGCGGCGGAGCCGGACTTGCCGCGCTTCTCCGCCTCCAGCAGGGCGGTGCCGGCGGCTTCCAGTTGTGCCGGCGACCAGAGACGCAGGGCACGCTCGAAGGCGGGCTTCAGGCGGAAGAAGACGGGCGGGCGCAGCCCCTCCATCGCGGCATTGGCCTGCTGCCCGCCGGCCATGGCCAGCGAGGCCAGGTGCAGCCGCTGCACATGCCGCAGCGCCGCCCGCAGCACCATGATCGGGCTGGCGCCCTCGGAGAAGGCAGCCTCCAGCGCCCGGTCCGCCACCGGGATCTCGCCCGCCGTCGCGGCCACCAGCGCCTCGTCCAGATCCAGGGTGGAGCCTTCGCCGGCGCAGGCCAGCACATCCTCCTCCGAGAGGCGGCCGCCCTGGCCGGCATAGAGGGCCAGCTTCTCCACCTCGCGCCGCAGCAGCATGCGGTCCTCGCCCAGGCGGGAGGCCAGCCAGTCCAGCGCCGCCGGCTCGGCCGAGACGCCCTGCTCCTGCAACAGCCGCGCGATGCTGCCGGCCAGCTCCGCGCCGCGCTCTCGGTAGCAGGGAATGACGGCGGCGCTGCCCATCGGCTCCAGCAGGGCGCGCAGCTTGGCGCGGGCGGTCAGCTCGCCCGCCTCCAGCACCAGCAGCGCCTCGCCGGGGCCCGCCAGCGCCTCCTTCACCGCGCCGGCCAGCGCATCCGTGGCGTCGCGCACCCGCACCAGGCGGCGCCCGCCGGTCATCGCCAGCGCCGCCATCTCGCCGGCCAGCGCCCCGGGCCGCGCCGCGGCCTCGCGCGCCAGCTCCGCCAGCCGGAACGGGTCGTTGCCGCCCACCACGCGGGCCACCAGCGCCTCGGCGCGCTCCTGGATCAGCCCCGCATCGTCCCCGTGCAGCAGGACCGCGCGCGTGGCGCCCGGATCGGCGAGGAAGGCTGCGACGCGACGCGGATCGAGCTTGGCCATCGGCTCCCCAGCCGCGCGTGCCCCGGGCACCGCGCGAAAACGGATGGAAACAGGAAGATGGACCGGGAAAGATCCTTTCCCCGGCCGTGCCGCCTCAGCCGGCGCGTCCCGCCCGCAGCTGGACGGAGAGCCGCAGCACGATGTCGTCCGCGAGCTGTTCCACCAGCCGCCGGATCGTGGCGTCGCGCGAGGCATCGGCGGCGAAGAACTGGTTGTCGGGGATGTTGAAGGAGTCGAAGGCCCGCTCCGTCCCCTGCGCCAGCGTGGCCGGCGGCGGCCCCTGCGAGACCAGCAGCCAGCTCGCCGTGGCATTGTAGCGCAGCCGGGTGGGCGTGCCGTCGCGCCGGAAGCCTTCCGGCTCGGCGCCGAACTGCAGCCCGACGCGCAGCTCCTGCGTGGGCGCGGCCTGCCCGGCGCCGCCCAGGCGCTCCTGCAGGGCGCGGCGCAGCATCTGGCCGCTGCGCTCCGGGATCAGCGCCACCTGGGTGGAGGCGAGGACCTGCCGCACCGCCGGGTCGGACGCCGCCGCCTGCCCCTGCGGTCCATAGACGGGGCTGAAGCCGCAGCCCGCCAGGGAGAGCGCCCCGGCGGCGCAGAACGCCGCCAGCGCCCGCCTGGAAGGCTTCGTGGCCCTGGTGTCAGACGACGAAGTTGACGATGCGGCCCGGGACATGGATGCGCTTCCTGATGGGGCGCCCCGCAATGGCGCGTTGGACATTCTCCTCCGCCTCCGCCAGGGCGAAGACGGTGGCCTCGTCGGTGCCGACGGGCACCTCGATGGTGGCGCGCAGCTTGCCCAGCACCTGCACCGCCAGCGTCAGGCTGTCGGCGCGGGTCAGCGCCTCCTCGGCCTCCAGCCAGGGCAGGTTGGCCACCAGCCCGGCGCCGGGGCGGAGCATGGACCACAGCTCCTCGGCCAGATGCGGCATCATCGGGCTGACCAGCCGCGCCACGGCCTCCAGCGCCTCGCGCCGGGCCGCGCCATCCTCCGCCGCGCCCTGCTCGATGGCGTTGGCGAACTCATGGATGCGTGCCACGGCGACGTTGAAGGAGAAGCTCTCCAGCGCCTCTGTCACCGCCTGGATGGTGCGGTGGGTGGCACGGCGCAGCGCGCGGGCGGCGCCCTCGGCGGGCACGGCGCCCGGCGGCGGCAGCCCGTCCGCCGCGTTGTTCACCAGCCGCCACAGCCGCTGGGTGAAGCGCGAGGCGCCCGAGACGCCGGATTCGGTCCACTCCATGTCCCGGTCCGGCGGGTTGTCGGAGAGGATGAACCAGCGCGCCGTATCCGCGCCGTAATGGTCGATGATGGCGCCGGGATCGATCGTGTTGCGCTTCGACTTCGACATCTTGTCGTTGCGCGAGACGGTGACGGCGAGGCCCGTGGCCTTGTCCGTGGCGCTGCCATCGGCTGCCACGTCCACCTCGTCCGGCGCCAGCCAGCGGCCATCCTGCGCCTTGTAGGAGGCGTGCTGCACCATGCCCTGGGTGAACAGCCCGGCGAAGGGCTCGGGCGTGCCGAGCTGCCCCATGCCCTGCAGCGCGCGGGTGAAGAAGCGCGAGTAGAGCAGGTGCAGGATGGCGTGCTCGATGCCGCCGATATACTGGTCCACCGGCAGCCAGCCATTGGCGGCCTCGGCCACCAGCGGCGTGGCGGCCTTCGGCGCCGTGAAGCGGGCGAAATACCAGGACGAATCGACGAAGGTGTCGAAGGTGTCGGTCTCGCGCCGGGCCGCCGCGCCGCATTGCGGGCAGGCCACGTGCTTCCACGCCGGGTGGTGGTCCAGCGGGTTGCCGGGCTTCGAGAAATCCACATCCTCCGGCAGCGTCACCGGCAGCTGGTCCGCCGGCACCGGCACGGTGCCGCAGGCCTCGCAATGGATCACCGGGATCGGGCAGCCCCAGTAGCGCTGGCGGGAGACGCCCCAGTCGCGCAGGCGCCAGTTCACCACGCCGGTGCCGGCGCCCTTGGCCTCCAGCGCGTCGATCGCGGCGCGCTTGCCCTCGGCGGTGCCGAGCCCGTCCAGGAAGCCGGAATTGTAGAGCGTGCCTTCATCCGTGTAGGCGGTCCTGCCGATGGCGAAGCTGGCAGGGTCCTCGCCGGGCGGCAGGATGACCGGCGGCACCGGCAGGCCATACTTGCGGGCGAAATCGAGGTCGCGCTGGTCGCCGGAGGGGCAGCCGAAGATGGCGCCCGTGCCGTATTCCATCAGCACGAAATTGGCGATCCACACCGGAAAGGTGGCGCCCTCGATGAAGGGGTGCGCGACGCGCAGCCCGGTGTCGATGCCGCGCTTCTCCGCCTGCTCGATGGCGGCCTCCGAGGTGCCCAGCGCCCGCACCTCGGCGATGAAGGCGGCGATCTCGGGGTTGGCCTCGGCGGCGGCGGCGGCCAGCGGGTGCTCGGCGGCGACGGCCAGGAAGCTCATGCCGAACAGCGTGTCCGGCCGGGTGGTGAACACCTCGACGCTCTCATGCCCGGCCACCGGGGTGGCGAGCGGGAAGCGCACGCGCGCGCCCTCGCTGCGGCCGATCCAGTTGGCCTGCATCAGCTTCACGCGCTCGGGCCAGCGGTCCAGCGTCTCCAGCGCGGCGAGCAGCTCCGGCGCGTACTTGGTGATGGAGAAGAACCACTGGGAAAGCTTCTTCTTCTCCACCGGCGCGCCCGAGCGCCAGCCGCGGCCGTCGATCACCTGCTCATTGGCCAGCACGGTGTGGTCCACCGGGTCCCAGTTGACCCAGCTTTCCTTGCGCTCCACCAGCCCGGCCTGGAGGAAGTCCAGGAACAGCTTCTGCTGCTGGCCGTAGTAGCTGGGGTCGCAGGTGGCGAACTCGCGGTCCCATTCCAGCGAGAGGCCCATGCGCTTCAGCTCGGCGCGCATGGTGGCGATGTTCTGGTAGGTCCAGGCGGCGGGGTGCACGCCGCGCTCGCGCGCCGCGTTCTCGGCCGGCAGGCCGAAGGCGTCCCAGCCCATCGGGTGCAGCACCTGGTGCCCGCGCGCCC
The DNA here is from genome assembly GCF_058833935.1 of Roseomonas sp. TS2. NCBI lineage: Bacteria > Pseudomonadati > Pseudomonadota > Alphaproteobacteria > Acetobacterales > Roseomonadaceae > Roseomonas > Roseomonas sp. TS2. Next base: position 7,709 of record NZ_JCACVY010000053.1, read on the forward strand.
GCTTGTAGCGCGCCACCACGTCGCCCAGCGTGTAGTTCCGCACATGCCCCATGTGGATCTTGCCGGAGGGGTAGGGGAACATCTCCAGCACGTAGTATTTCGGCCGGCTGCCATCGGGCACATCCGGCACCTTGAAGCAGTCCTGGGCATCCCAGGCCTGTTGCCAGCGCGGCTCGGCACTGGCGAAGTCGTAGCGGGCGGGCGTGGCTGCGTCGTTCATGGGACCAGGCGATCGATATTCCGGGGGGAAGGGATACGGTCTTGGCGCCGCCATGGGAAGAGCGGCCGGGCCGGAAGCCGTGCGGATCGCCGGGGCCGGACATGACAATGGCGCGCCGGGGGGCGCGCCATCGGGTCGCTCAGGCTGTGCGCGGCGCGTTCAGCGCGCCGCGGTCTGGCTGCGCAGCTCGCGGGCGCGGGCCAGGACCTGGTTCTCCATGTCGGTGTTGGTGCTGGGGGCCACGGGGGCATCGACCCAGGTGCCGTTGCGCTGCTCCTGCCGGAACACCGAGATGCGCACCCCGTCCGAGCGGAGCTGGCGGCCGAGGATATAGGCGGTGGCGCGGAAGCGCTCGCCCGGCGTGGCCGGCGGCGAGTACCAGTCGGTGATGATGACGCCGCCGAACGGGTCGGCCGAGGAGAGCGGCAGGAAGGAGAGGGTGTCGAGCGTGGCGCGCCACAGATAGGCGTTCACGCCCAGCGCGCCGGATTCGCTGGCGCCGCCGCCGCGGCCGGAGCGGTCCGTGCCCATGATGAGCAGGCCGTCCTGCTCGCCGCTCAGCCGGCCCTGCACGCGGGCGCGGCGCGAGTCGTTGTTGTATTCGTCGTTCTCGACGACGCGACCGCTGCTGCAAGCCGCCAATGCCAGGAGCATCAGGGGCGCTGCGGCCAGGGGGCGAAGGTTCAGTGCGGCTCGGGCACGGTGCTTCAGCATGGCGGTCACTTACGTCTGAGGGCCTGCGCTAGGCAAGCGGTAAAAAAAGAAGGGCGGCAGGTTGCCCTGCCGCCCTCCCTTCTCCAATCCCCGAGGGGGATCAGAAGGCGAAGCGGAAGCCGGTCAGGAAGACCTGGCCGTCGACCGAGTTGTTCGCGGTGCCGCGGCCGCCGGTGGCGAAGTTCACGCCGGCTTCCTCGATCTTGTAGGTCGTGTACTCGGCGATGTACTCGATGCCGGGCGAGATGCGGTAGGTGCCGCCGACGCTCAGGCCCTTGTCGGTACGGCCGCCGGTGTTGGCGAGGCCCGCCGTGTTCACGCTCTGCGCGCCAGCCGAGCGGGTCTCGCCGTACTGGGCGCCGACCGTGATCTGGCCCAGCGTGTAGGAGGCGCCGACGTTGAAGGCCTCGTAGCGGCGGTCGTCGTTGACCAGCTTCAGGCGCGGCGTGGCGAAGCCGAGGCCGGCGTCACCGAACAGGTACTGACCGCCGACCAGGAAGCCATAGGCCGACAGCTGCAGGCCGAGGGCGCCCACATTGATGCGGTCGACGCCGAAGCCGTTGGTGTTCTTCACCGCGTCGGCGCCGATGTAGGCGGCCGAGGCGCCGAGGCCCACGCCAGCGAAGCTGCCGCGATAGCGCAGGGCGGCCACGACCTCGTTGCGGCGGCGCGCCGTGGAGGAGCCGAAGGTCTCGATGGAGGCCAGGCGGTCACACGAGGCGTTGCCGGTGGTGCAGCCGGACAGCGGGCCCTCGCCGGTGTTGAAGGCGAAGCTGGCGCCGAAGTCGAAGCCGGCGAACTGCGGCGACATGTAGATGATCTTGGTGTTGTCGCCGGCGTCGGAAGGCTGGCTCAGCGCCGGGGAGTTGCCGGACAGGCTGTCGTAGAAGTCGCCGTCCAGGCCGCCGGTCGCGAAGTTCGCGATCTGGCCGACGCTCATCAGGCCCCAGACGTTGTCTTCGTCACCCATGCGCAGCTGGCCGAAGCTGCCGGCCACGTAGCCCCACACCTCGTCGAGGTCGAGCGAGGTCTTGCTGTTGGTGCCGGAGGTCGCCTGGCGGACGCTGTCGTTCTGGATCTCGACGGCCACACCGTAACGCAGGCCGTTGGCGGCCTTGCCGTTGGCGACGATGTGGATCTCGGTCTCTTCCTGGAAGTCGGACTTGCCCTGGTTGAAGCCCGTCCGGCCGGCGCCGGTGCCGGTGCCGTTGTTCAGGTAATCCTGATCGGTGTTCGAGTAGTAGAACCGGAAGAAGCCGCCCAGGCGGACTTCCAGGTCACGATGCGAGGTCATCGCCGGGCCGGCAGCCCGGAACGGGTCGGCACCCTGCGCCATCGCGCCGGTCGAGGCCATGACGACGGCGCCAACCACGGCGGTCGTGCCCAGCAGAATCTTGCGCATCCCAAATCCTCCTCACGCGCCAGGCGGTGCCCGGCTGGTCCCGCGGCCCCCTGTCCCCCTCGACAGGAGTCCGCCATAGGCAGGGCGGACTGTCAGGCCTCGGGGCGGACTATGGTTCAGCCCGATCCGGGCCGGCAATGCTCCGCTTGCAGCCTCCGCGACTTCCTTGAAACACTGTGTCCCGGATGCAACAGGGCCGTGATGGCGGCCAATCCACAGGCTCCGGGCGGGGTGCGGGGGGCGGTTGTGGCCGTGATGCCACCCAGCGCCATGGCCGGCCGCCCGGCCCGCCGCGCCAGCGCGGCCCAGCGCCAGACCCCGAGGCAGGGCGCGCCCGGATGGCTGGGCGTGGCGAAGAGCGGCGAGAGGAACAGGAGGTCGGCCCCCTGCCGGCGTGCCCGCGCCAGGCCCGGTGTGCCATGCGCGGCGGCCGAGAGCAGCGCCCAGGGCGCGCCGGCCCGCCGCGCCAGCCGGAAGGCGGCCATGCCCGGCGGCGGGGCGCGGTCCGGCAGGTGCAGGCCGGCGCGCAGGCGCAGCGCCGCGCGCGGCGTGCCGCCCAGCAGCAGCACGCCGCGCCGCTGCCGTAGCAACCTTGCCAGCCCCGGGAGCAGGGCCGACTCGACCCCGCGCGCCACCACGCCGCTGCCGCGCGGCAGCGCCGCCGCCGCCGCGCGCGGGTCTGGCAGGCGGGCCGGGTCGCTGAACAGCCAGAGCCGGGGCAGCCGGCCACGTCCCTCGGCCCGCGCCGGCTTGAGCCGCGCCGCCACCGCTCCTAGGCTTCGCACACCATGTCCTCCATCTCCGACAATCTGAAGCGCATCCAGGACCGCATCGCCAGCGCCTGCGCCGGCTGCGGCCGCGACCCGGCCTCCGTGACGCTGGTCGCGGTGTCGAAGTTCCATCCCGCCGAGTCGGTGGCGGAAGCCCTGGCCGCCGGCCAGGCCACCTTCGGCGAGAACCGCGTGCAGGAGGCGGCGGGCAAGTTCCCCGCCCTGCGGCCCGGGCATCCTGGCCTGCGGCTGCACATCATCGGCGCGCTGCAGACCAACAAGGCGCGCGACGCGGTGCGGGTGGCCGATGTCATCGAGAGCCTGGACCGGCCCAGGCTGGCCCAGGCCCTGGCCGAGGCGATGGCGCGCGAGCAGCGCCGCCCCGGCCTGCTGGTGCAGGTGAACACCGGGCGGGAGCCGCAGAAGGCCGGCATCGCGCCGGAGGCGCTGGAGGATTTCCTCGGCCTCTGCCGGGAGACGCACGGCCTGCCGGTGGAGGGGCTGATGTGCATCCCCCCCGCCGATGAGGACCCGGCCCCGCACTTCGCCCTGCTGGCCGCGGCGGCGGCGCGACTCGGCCTCCGCACCCTGTCCATGGGCATGAGCGGGGATTTCGAGGAGGCCATCGCGCACGGCGCCACCCATGTGCGGGTGGGCACCGCCATCTTCGGCCACCGCCCGGCGATGTGAGGGGCGGGGCGCGGCGTCTTGGCGGCGGCGGCGGGTGGACCTAGCCTGCCGCCTCCACAAGAAGCACCGGAAATGTCCCCCATGATCCATGTCATCGCCATCATCACCGCCAAGCCCGGCCAGCGCGAGGCGGTGCTGGCGGAGTTCCGCGCCAACATCCCCGCCGTGCTGGCCGAGGATGGCTGCATCGAGTACGGCCCGGCCATCGACGCGCCCAACTCCCCCGCCAGCTTCGGCGAGGACAGCTTCGTGGTGGTGGAGAAGTGGGCCAGCCCCGAGGCGCTGAAGGCGCATGCCAAGTCGCCCCACATGCTGGCCTATGGCGAGCGGACGAAGGAGATGGTGGCCGGCCGCGTCATCCATGTCCTGACGCCCGCCGGCTGAGGCTGTCCCGCCTCAGGCTGTGCCTCTGGGGGCGCGCTCAGCGCAGCGGGAAGCCCAGCGCCCGCAGCGCGCCCTTCAGCCCGTCCCGCCCGTGCAGCGCGCGGGTGCTTCCCAGCCGGGCCAGCACGCGGTCCGTCCAGCGATAGGCGGACATCTCGTGCCGGGCGCTGAAGGCCCCGAGCGCCGAGTCGTAGGCGGCGCGGTGGGCTTCCTCGCCGCGGCTGTCATAGCGCTCGCGGTGCAGGATGGCGGGCTGCGGCAGGCGGGGCTTCACCTCGGCCGGCTGCGCCGGGTCGGCATGGCCCACGCACAGGCCGAACACCCCCACGGCGCCGGGCGGCAGGTCCAGCTCCGCCGCCACCGCCCGCACGTCGTTCCGCAGCGCACCAATATATACGGTGGACAGGCCGAGCGACTCGGCGGCCACCACCGCGTTCTGCGCCGCCAGCCCGGCATCGAGCGCCGCCACCAGGAAGGTCTCCAGGTAGGGCAGGCCCTCCAGCGCTTTGCCCTTGGCCTCGGCCAGCCGCGCCGTGCGGGAAAGGTCGGCGATCCACACCAGGAAGAGCGGGCACTGCTCGATATGCTTCTGGCCGTTGGCCACGGCGGCGAGGCGCGCCTTGCGGGCCGGGTCGGTCACCGCCACCACCGACCAGGTCTGCAGGTTGTAGGAGGTGGCGGCCGATTGCGCGGCGGCCACCAGCGTCTCCAGTGTGCCTTCCGGCAGCGGGTCCGGCCGGTAGGCGCGGACGGAGCGGTGGGCCAGCAGCGCGTCGATCACCGGGCTCCAGGGGCCGGCGGCGGGGATGTGGCCGTCGCCATAGCGGGCGGCGAGGGCGGCGTGGTTGGGGGTGTCGGTCATGCGGGGCCTCCGAGTCGGTTCGGCGAAGCTCAGCGGATGCGGAAGGCGGGCGCCAGCCCAGGGCAGCGGCCAGGAACAAATGGCCTGTCGCATCGGAGACGAAAATCTCTCATAGTGGACCTCCGCCAGAAGCCGCAGACCCCCGGGAGCCGTCCATGCCGCGTGAACTCCGCCTCAATGCCTTCGACATGGCCTGCATCGGCCATATCCAGCAGGGAATGTGGACGCATCCGCGCGACACCAGCCTGCACTACAACCGGCTGGACCACTGGATGGATCTGGCCCGCACCCTGGAGCGCGGCCTGTTCGACGGGCTGTTCCTGGCCGACGTGCTGGGCATCTACGACGTGTATGGCGGCAGCCCGGAGGCGGCGCTGCGCGGCGCGGTGCAGGTGCCGCTGCTCGACCCGGCGATGCTGGTGCCGGCCATGGCGGCGGCCACCACCCATCTCGGCTTCGGCATCACCTGCAACCTGGCCTATGAGCAGCCCTTCCTCTTCGCCCGCCGGATGTCCACGCTCGACCACCTGACGCAAGGGCGGATCGGCTGGAATATCGTCACCGGCTACCTGGACAGCGCCGCCCGCGCCATGGGCTTCGACCGGCAGATGGCGCATGATGACCGCTACGACCTGGCCGACGAATACATGGAGGTCGTCTACAAGCTCTGGGAAGGCAGCTGGGACCAGGACGCGGTGCGCGCCGACCGCGCGGCCGGCCTCTACGCCGAGCCCTCGATGGTACGCCCGATCCGCCACCAGGGGCGGCAGTTCCAGATGGAGGCGATCCATCTCTGCGAGCCCTCGGCCCAGCGCACGCCGGTGCTCTACCAGGCCGGCGCCTCGGACCGCGGCCGGCGCTTCGCCGCCACCCATGCGGAATGCGTCTTCGTCAATGGCGGCAAGCCGGAGCCGGTGGCGGCGCTGGTGGCCGACCTCCGCGTCCGCGCGGGCGGGCGGCCGCTGAAGGTGTTCGCCGGCGCCACCGTCATCGCCGGCCGCACCGAGGCCGAGGCGCGCGACCTGCTGGAGGAATACCGCCGCCACGCCAGCGTGGAGGGGGCGCTCGCCCATGCCTCCGCCTCGCTCGGCATCGACTTCGCGAAATACGGCATGGACGAGCCGATCGAGGCGGGCCCCACCCAGGCCATCCAGTCCAACGTCACGGCGATGAAGCAGGCGGCGGGGCCGGTCTTCACCAAGCGGAAGCTGATCGACCAGTTCGTGCTGGGCAGCCGGCAGCCGCCCATCGTCGGCAGCGCGGCGCAGGTGGCGGAGCGGCTGATCGGCTGGGCCGAGGCCGCCGATGTGGACGGCTTCAACCTCTCCCGCACCGTGCTGCCTGAAGGGCTGGAGCAGTTCGTGGCGCTGGTGGTGCCGGAGTTGCAGGCGCGCGGCGCCTTCAAGACCGCCTATGCCCCCGGCACCTACCGGGAGAAGCTGTTCGGCGCCGGGCCGCTGCTGGCGGCACCGCACCCGGCGGCGGCGCTGCGCGGCTGAGGGCGCGGCCGGCTCACCGCCGCAGCAGCACCACCACGTAGCGGCAGGGCAGGGGGCCGGGGTTCTCGTAGCGGCAGGCATCGGGCGGGCCGAAGCGCAGGCAATCCCCCGGGTGCAGCACATGCAGGCTGCGCCCCTGGGTGAAGTGCAGCACGCCCTCCAGCAGCAGCAATTGCTGGTCCTGGATGAAGGCGAAGGCGGCGGCGGGGTAGTCCACCGCCTGGCCGGGCGGCAGCTCGCCCCAGATCAGTTCCAGCGGCGTGGGCGGGCCGGCGGTGGGGGTCAGGGCGCGGCGGATGAAGCCGGTTTCCGGGTCCTGCCAGACAGGCTGCGCCTCGGCCCGCGCCAGCAGCCCGGCGCCCTGCTCGGCGCGGGCCAGGAGCTGCGAGAGGCTGAGGCCGAAGGCGCCGGATAGGCGGCCCAGCAGCGCCGCCGTCGGGCTCACCTCGTCGCGCTCGATCTTGCTGATCATCGCCTTGGAGACGCCGGAACGCTCCGCCAGCTCGGCCAGCGACCAGCCGCGCGCCTCCCGCTCGGTCTTCAGGCGCTGGGCGAGCTGGGAGGAGCTTTCATGCAGGGGCATGCCGGGAGGGTAGCAGCAAGGCCGGGGAATGAATTCCCCGGACCCCTTCTTTTTTCTGTCAGTTCCCGGCGCGCAGGGTGGCGGTGGCGGCCTCGTCCACCACGCCGCCCGCGATCGCCACGCCATAGTCGCGGCGCGCGGTCTCCACCGAGACCAGGCCGTCCAGCACATCCTCCAGCACCCGCGCGGGGTCGCGCTTCAGCGGGTCGCCATAGCCGCCACCGGCGGGGCCGTGGCAGATGAAGGTGTCGCCGGCTTTCACGGCGCGGTGCGGCACCTTGGAGGGCAGCGAGTCCTCCGTGCCGTCCGGGTGGCGCAGGGTCAGGCGCGCGGTGACGCCGGGGGCGCCGCCCAGGAAACCCCAGGGGCGGTGCGCATGGCCCTCACCCTCGACCGAGGTGCCGGCATCGGTGAGGAAAGCGATCTCGCGCACCGAGCCGAGGCCGCCGCGCCACTCGCCGGCCCCCGCCTCGTCCTCGCGCAGCTCGTAGCGCAACACGCGCAGCGGCAGGTGGGTCTCGATGTCCTCGACCGGGTTGTTGCGGGTGTTGGCGTAGAGCGTGTCCACCGCGTCCATCCCGTCCTGGCCCGGGCGGCCGCCATAGGCGCCCTCGAAGATCTCCATGTGCACCCAGTGGCCTTCCTCCTTCAGCCCGGAGAAGGCGAGGACCTTGAGGTTGCCGATGCCGGCCGAGACCTGCCCCGGCACCGCCTGCGCCAGCGCCTTCATCACCGTGTCGGCCAGCTGGTTGCCGGGGCAGAAGCGGGCGATGGTGGGCGCCGGGAAGCGCGGATTGGCCAGGCACCCCTTCGGCGCCACGATGCGGATGGGGCGCGTGAGGCCCTCATTCACCGGCACATGGCCATGCACCGCCGTGTCCAGCAGCACGGAACGCACGGTCAGCCACACCGCCACGTCCACCGTGCCGTGGAAGGGCATGTTGATCGGCCGGTCATCCACCTGCGGCGCGGTGCCGGTGAGGTCCACCACCAGCTCGTCGCCCTGCCGCGTGATGGTGGCGACGAGGGGCAGGTTGCTGCGCGCGGGGTCGTCCAGGTAGCCGTCGATGACGGTCTCGGCCCGGAAGCTGCCCTCGGGCAGCGCGGCGATGGCGCGGCGCATCAACTGCTCCGCCTGGTCCAGCATGGCGGCGCAGGCGGCGCGGAAGCCTTCCAGCCCGTGCCGCGCCACCAGCGCCGCCATGCGTTCGGCGCCGATGCGGCTGGCCGCCACCTGCGCCTCCATGTCGCCCACCACCAGCTCCGGCGCGCGGAGGTTGTCGCGCAGGATCTGCCACACCGCGTCGTTCCGCACGCCGCCGGCATAGACCTTGATCGCCTTGAACTGCAGCCCTTCCGCATAGGCGTCGATCGCCTCGACGATGCCGCAGGAGCCGGGCGTCTGCGCGCCGATGTCGAGATGGTGCGCGGTGGTGGCGCTGAAGCCCACCAGATGCTCCGCGCCCGACTGATCCACGTGAAACACCGGCACGATGAAGGCCACGTCCGGCCCGTGGCTGGCGCCGCCATAGGGGTCGTTGTGCATGATCACGTCGCCCGGGCGCAGCCGGTCGCCGCGCCTGGCCAGCGTCGCCAGCACCGCCTTCACATAGCCGGGGATGGGGCCGGATTGCAGCGGCGTGGACTGCGCCGATTCCGCCAGCCCCTGGCCGGTGGCGTCCGTCAGCGCCGCGCCGAAATCCTCCGATTCGCGGATGATGGAGGAATAGGCCATGCGCATCAGCTTATAGCCCACCTCCACCGCGATGGTCTCCAGCGCGCCCTGCACGACGCTGACGGTGACGGGGTCGATGCGGCTCGTCTCGGTCATGGCGTTGCGTCCCGCGTCAGAGGGTGATCAGGAGGTTGCCGCCGGCCTCGGCGGTCAGGGTGCAGCCGGGCGGCACCACCGTGGTGCTGTCCGTCTGCAGCACGATGGCGGGGCCCGGGATGGGCTGGCCCACCGGCAGCGCCTCGCGCCGCAGGAAGGGGGTGTCGTGCGCTTCCGGCGCGGTGGGGGTGCCGAAGACGACGCGCCCGGTCCTCACCGTGGCCTCCGCCAGCGAGCCGCCCGCGCGCGGCGGCGGCGCGCCGAGATGCGGGCGCGGAATGGCGCCGGTCAGCCGCAGGTTGACGATCTCCACCGGCCGCTCGGGGAAGGCGTGGCCGTATTCCGCCTTGTGCTGGGCGTGGAAGCGCCCGAACAGCGCCGTGGCATCCGCCGCCTCCCCGGCGGGGAAGGGCACGCGCAGCTCGTAGCCCTGGCCGGCGTAGCGGAGATCGGCGGCGCGGGCGAAGCGGGCGGTCTCCACCGGCAGGGCGTCGGCGGCGAAGCGGGCGGTGATCTGCGCCTCCATCGCGGCGAAGTCGTCGGCGATGCGCGCCGGGTCCAGCGCGGTGGAGAGCTGGAAGCAGGTGCGCACCGCATCGGCGCTGAGGTCGGTGGTCAGCAGCCCCATGGCGGAGGTGATGCCGGGGTGCGGCGGCACCAGAACCTCGCGCCCCTCCAGCATCCGCGCCACCTCCACCGCCTGCAGCGGGCCGGCGCCGCCGAAGGCCACCAGCGCGTAGCCGCGCGGGTCGATGCCCTTCTGCACGGTGCGGCTGCGGATGGCGTTGGCCATGTTGGCGTTGACGATGGTGAGGATGCCGAGCGCCGCGCCCTCCATCGTCAGCCCCAGCTCCGCGGCGAAGGTGCCGACGACGCGGCGCGCGGCCTCGACATCCAGCGCCATCGCGCCCCCCAGGAAGTTCTCCGGGTCCAGCCTTCCGAGCACGATGTTGGCGTCCGTCACGGTGGGGCGCTGGCCGCCGCGGCCATAGCCCGCCGGCCCCGGCTGCGCCCCCGCCGATTGCGGCCCGACGCGGAAGGCGCCCCCCGCATCCCGCCGCGCGATGGAGCCGCCGCCGGCGCCGATGGTGTGGATGTCGATCATCGGCACCAGCAGCGGGAAGCCGGCGATCCAGGTGTCGCGCGCCGAGGCCTCGCCGAATGTTCCATCCGAGACGATGGCGATGTCGGCCGAGGTGCCGCCGATGTCGAAGGTGATGAGGTCGCGCCGGCCGGAAAGCGCCCCCGCCCAGGCGCCGCCCAGCACGCCGGCGGCGGGGCCGGAGAGCATGGTCAGCACCGGCTGCTCCGCCACCATGGCCGCCGAGGCGACGCCGCCGGTGGAGCCCATCACCTGCAGATCGCCCGAGACGCCCGCCTCCTTCAGCCGGGTGGCGAGGCGCGAGACGTAGTCGCGCACCTTCGGCCCGACGAAGGCGTTCATCGCGGCGGTGGTGAAGCGCTCGAACTCGCGGAACTGCGGCGCCACCTCGGCCGAGGTGGTGACGAAGGCCTCCGGGTATTCCTCGGCCACGATGGCCCTGGCGCGCAGCTCGTGCGCCGGGTTGAGGTAGGAGAACAGGAAGCAGATGGCGATGGCCTCGACGCCCTCGGCCTTCAGCGCGCGGGCGGCGGCGCGCACCTCGTCCTCGTCCAGCGGGATCAGCACGTCGCCGGTGGGCGGCACCAGCCGCTCCGTCACGCCGATGCGGTGGCGGCGCTTCACCAGGGGGCGGGACTGCCACGGGATCTGCTGCTGGATGGAATAGTGCTCCGGCCGCTGATGCCGGCCGATATGCAGCACGTCCCGGTAGCCGCGCGTGGTGATCAGCCCGGTGAGCGCGCCGCGGTGCTCCAGCACGGCGTTGGTGGCGATGGTGGTGCCGTGCAGCACCTGGTCCACCGCGCCGGGCGCGATGCCCGCCCGCGCGCACAGCTCCACCACGCCCTGGGTGACGCCGATCGACGGGTCGGCATTGGTGCTGGACACCTTGTGGATGACGCTGCGGCCGGTTTCCGTGTCCGCGAGCACGAGATCCGTGAAGGTTCCGCCGACATCGACGCCGATCAAGCGCATGGAGTCTCCCCCGTCCATTGTTCGCGGTGCCTGCTGGCAAGCCTTGTGCCAGGAGGCTGGACGCGGCGTGGCGCGGCGGCAAGGGGGAGGAAGCGGCGCCGCGCTGGCCAGGAATCAGTCAATGCTCAGGCGATTGCCTCCGCCTGGTGCGCCGCCGCCATCGCGCCCAGCGAGGGGAAGCGGAACTCGTAGCCCGCGCCGGAGGGCGGCGGCATGGTGGCGCCCCAGCCATCCCGGTCGTGCCGCCGGTCGATCCAGGCGGAGGCGAGGCCCATGCGCTTGGCCGGGGCATGGTCGTGGAACAGGCTCTGCGCCGTGTGCAGGATCTCGGCCTTGCCGATGCCCTGCGCCGCCAGCGTCTCCAGCATGTGCTCGAAGTTGCGCAGGCTGGGCTTGTAGCTGCCGATGTCCTGCGCGGTGAAGACGGCGTCGAATTCCACGCCGAGCCGCCTGCGGCTGCCGGCGAAGCCGGCGCGGTCCACGTTGGAGAGGATCACCAGCCTGTAGTGCCGCTTGAGGTAGGCCAGCGCCTCGGCCGAGTCGGGGAAGGCGGGCCAGTCCGGCACCGAGGCGCCGAAGCGCGCATGCACCGCGTCGCTCACCTCCACGCCCCATTCGTCGGCGAGGTTGCGGTGCACCTCGGTCAGCAGCTCGGCATAGGGCATGGCCGGCGTCTCGGCCTGCTGGGTGGATTCGTGGCGGGCGAAGGCTTCCAGCACCTCGTCGCGCGGCAGGTCGAGCCCGCCCTTCTGCAACAGGGGCTGCAGCGCCGCGTGGATGCCGCTTTCCCAGTCGATCAACGTGCCGTAGCAGTCGAAGGTCAGCACACGGAAATCATGCAGGCGCATCGCGTCTCTCCGGAAGCCGATCGGGCATACGGTGCCATGCCGGAGCCTCCGGGGAAAAGCGCGGAATGCATCCGCCGGCTGGGCGCGGGCGGGGGGCGGGGCCATATTGAGGCCCCTCCCGCGCGATCCAGGGCGAGCCATGACCAGCACCGACCAGCCTTCCCCCCCGCCCACCATCCGCCGCGAGGACTACCGGCCGCCCGCCTTCCTGGTGGAGCAGGTGGATCTGCACATCGCCCTGCACCCCACCGCCACGCGGGTGCGCGCCCGGCTGGCGCTGCGCCGCAACCCGGCGGCCCCCGCCACGCCGGCGCTGGAGCTGGATGGCGAGGCGCTGACCCTGCTCTCCGCTGCGCTGGACGGCGCGCCGCTCGCCGCGGACCGGCTGCACCACCTGCCCGGCGGCGGCCTGCGCATCGACGGCATGCCGGACAGCGCCGTGCTGGAGACCGAGGTGGAGATCTCGCCCGAGGCCAACAGCGAGCTCTCCGGCCTGTATCTCTCGGGCGGCAACTACTTCACCCAGTGCGAGGCGGAGGGCTTCCGCCGCATCACCTACTTCCCGGATCGGCCGGACGTGATGGCGCGCTACACCACCACGCTGGAGGCCGACCGCGCCACCTGCCCGGTGCTGCTCTCCAACGGCAACCCGGATGGCGCGGGCGAGCTGCCCAATGGCCGCCACTGGGCGCGCTGGTCCGATCCGCACCCCAAGCCCTCCTACCTCTTCGCCGTGGTGGCGGGCGATCTGGTGGCGGTGCGGGACCGCTTCACCACCCGCTCCGGCCGCGCGGTGGCGCTGGCCATCTATGTCCGCCGGGGCGACGAGGATGCCTGCGGCCACGCCATGGATTCGCTGAAGCGCTCGATGGCCTGGGACGAGGCGACCTACGGCCTCGAATACGACCTCGACGTGTTCAACATCGCCGCCGTGTCGGACTTCAACATGGGGGCGATGGAGAACAAGGGCCTCAACGTCTTCAACACCAAGTACATCCTGGCCCGGCCCGAGACGGCGACGGACGCGGATTACGAGGGTATCGAGACCGTCGTCGCGCACGAGTACTTCCACAACTGGACGGGCAACCGCGTCACCTGCCGCGACTGGTTCCAGCTCTCCCTGAAGGAGGGGCTGACCGTGTTCCGCGACCAGCATTTCTCCGCCGACCAGGGCTCGGCGGCGGTGAAGCGGCTGGCCGATGTGCGCCGCCTGCGGAGCGCCCAGTTCCCCGAGGATGCGGGGCCGATGGCGCATCCGGTGCGCCCCGATTCCTATGTCGAGATCAACAACTTCTACACCGCCACCGTCTACCAGAAGGGCGCCGAGGTGGTGCGCATGATGCGCGCCCTGATCGGCGAGGCGAATTTCCGCCGCGGCATGGACCTCTACATCGCCCGCCACGACAACCAGGCGGTGACGATCGAGGATTTCGTCCGTGCCATGCAGGACGCCTCGGGGGTCGATCTCTCGCGCTTCAGCCGCTGGTACGCCCAGGCCGGCACTCCGGAGCTGCGGGTGCGGGAGGCGTTCGAGGCGGGCCGCTACATGCTCACCCTCTCCCAATCCACCCCGCCCACGCCGGGCCAGCCGGAGAAGCTGCCGGTGCCGATCCCGGTGGCGATGGGGCTGATCGGCCCGGACGGCGCCGCGCTGGCCGAGCCCCGGATGCTGCTGCTGGAGGAAGCCGAACAGACATACGTGTTCGAGGGGCTGCCGGCGAAGCCGGTGCCGTCGCTGCTGCGCGGCTTCTCGGCGCCGGTGAAGCTCTCCGGCCTGACGCTGGAGCAGCTCGGCTTCCTCGCCGCGCACGACACGGATGCCTTCGTCCGCTGGGAATCGTCGCAGCAATACGCCACGGCCACCATGCTGGAGATGGTGGCGGCGCTGCGCAGCCAGAAGCCCCTCGAGCTTCCCGAGGGCCTCGCCGCCATCACCGCCGCGCTGCTGGACCGCGCGACGGAGGACCCCGCCTTCGCCGCCGAGGCGCTGGCGCTCCCCTCCGAGGAGTTCATCGCCGACCAGATGGCGGTGGCCGATCCGGAGGCGATCCATGCCGTGCGGCACTTCCTGCGCGGCGCGCTCGGCCGCCGCTTCGCCGCGCGCTTCGCCGCGCTGCACGAGGATCTCGCGGATTCTGGTCCCTACCGGATCGACGGCGCTTCCATCGGCCGCCGCGCGCTGCGCAACGCCGCGCTCTCCTATCTCGGCGCGGCGGGGGAGACGGGGCGGGCCGAGGCGCAGTTCGCCGCCGCCGCCAACATGACGGACTCGCTCGCCGCGCTGCGCGTGCTGGCCGAGTCCGACAGCCCGGCGCGGGAGGCGGCGCTGGCCGCCTTCCACGCCCGCTGGAAGGATGAGCCGCTGGTGCTGGACAAGTGGTTCGCCCTCCAGGCCATGTCGCCGCGCACCGACGCGGCGGCGGCCGAGGCGCTTTCCCGCCACCCGGATTTCGACCTGCGCAATCCCAACCGGGTGCGCGCGCTGGTCGGCGCCTTCGCCGCCGGCAACCCGGCGGCGTTTCACGCGGCCTCCGGCGAGGGCTACCGCTTCCTGGCCGACATGGTCATCGCGCTCGATGCGGTGAACACCCAGGTGGCGGCGCGGATGGTCTCGCCGCTCGGGCCGTGGAAGCGGCAGGATGCGGCGCGCGGCGCGATGATGCGGGCCGCGCTGGAGCGCATCGCCGCGCGGCCCGGGTTGAGCAAGGGCACCTACGAGAAGGTCTCGAAGAGCCTCGCCGCCTGAGCCGCCCGATGCCCGCCGGGCCTCAGGCCTGGCGGGGCTGGCCGTTGGAGGCGGAAAGCCCGCCATCCACCGGCAGGTTCACGCCGGTGACGAAGCGCGCATCCTCGCTGGCGAGGAAGGCGATGACGTCGGCGACATCCGCCGGCTCGCCGGGGCGGCCGAGCGGGATGCGCTCGCGGAACTTGGCCACCAGCGCCTCGTCCTCCGCCATGTCACGGGTCATGTCGGTGAGGGTGAAGCTCGGGTTCACCGCGTTCACCCGGACGCCCTTCTCGCCCAGCTCCATGGCCAGCGAGCGCGTCAGGTTGGTCACCGCGCCCTTGGCGGCGTTGTAGGCGCTCATGTTCCAGTCCCCCCCGGTGCCGGAGACGGAGGAGACGTTGACGATGCTGCCCTTCGCCTCCAGCAGATGCGGCAGGGCGGCGCGGGTGCAGAAATAGACGCCGTCCAGGTCGGTCGCCATCACGCGGCGCCAAGCCTCCGGCTCCAGCTCCAGCAGCGGGCCGGTGACGACGGTGCCGGCATTGTTCACCAGCACGTCGAGCCGCCCGAAGCGCGCCAGGGTGGCGGCGATCAGCGCCTCCGCCTGTGCCTGCTCCGACACGTCGGCCACCTGCACCAGTGTCCGCTCCGCGTCCAGATCCGCGGCCACGCGCCGCAGCTTCGCCTCGGTGCGGCCGCAGAGGACGACCATCGCGCCCTCCGCCGCGAAGCGCCGCGCCGTGCCCTCGCCGATGCCCGAGCCCGCGCCCGTCACCACCACCACCTTGCCCGCGAAGCGCTGCATCTCTGCCTGTCCCTGCCGTCCAGGGCCAGAACACGGGGGCGGGGCCACGGTTCCCCGCCCGCTCAGTCCCGCGCCGCGTCCTGCGCCGCGAACCAGGCCGCCACCGCCTTGTTCTGCTCCGGCGTGAGCCGGCCGGCGATGGTCTGCATCAGCGCCCGGTACGGCCCGCCGCCGCGCGTGCCGGCCTGCCATTGCACGAGCTGGTTCTCCAGGTAGCTGGCGTGCTGCCCGTGCAGCGCGGGGTAGGAGGGGTTGCGCGCCAGCGCCGCGCCGCCGTGGCAGGAGAGGCAGGCCGGCACGCCCTCGGCCGGGATGCCCTGGCGGGCGATGCGCTCGCCCTCCGCCAGCAGCGCCGGCTCCGCGGGGGCCGCCACCGGCGGGCGGGGCTGGCGCGCATAGTGGCCGGCGATCTCGCCCAGCACCGCGTCATCGGCGCGGGCCGCGGGCGGCTGCATCATGCCGCTGTGCCGCGTGCCGTGCGAGAAGGCCAGCAGCGTCTCGCGCAGATAGGCCTCGCTCTGGCCGGCGAGGATGGGGAAGGCGTCGTTGTCCCGCCCGCGCCCGTCCATGCCGTGGCAGCGGGCGCAATCGGCCAGCGCCTCCTGCATCGGCGGCGCGGGGCCGCCGGTGTTGATGGCGTCGATGCCGATGAGGCCGGAGCTGGGCTGGCGCGCGCCGCCGGGGCCGAAGGCGAGGCGGCGGTATTCCTCCCGCGTCATCTCCGGCAGCGCCTCCAGGAAGGCGACCATGGCCCAGATCTCGTCATGCCGCTCGATGGCCACCCAGGCGGGCATGCCGCTGTAGCGCACCCCGTGCTGGACGATGCGGAACAGCTCCTCCGGCGTCCATTCGTCGAAGCGGCGGGTGAATTCCGGCGGTGGCGGCAGCGAGGCCTGCACGATGGGGTTCTGCCGCTCCCCCGGCGCGCCGTGGCAGGGGGCGCAGCCGGTGGCGTAGTGGCCGGCGCCGCGGTCGAGCAGGGCGGAGCGGGAAAGGTCCGGCGCCTCCAGCGCCAGGGCGCGGGTGCGGACGGAGTTGCGCATCACCCAGTGCAGGAACCACTCCGTGGCGGCCCAGTGGCCGCCGGAGGCGCCGACATAGATGACGCCCGACCAGCCGACCAGCAGCCCGCCCAGCGCGAGCGCGGCCAGCCCCAGCCCGACGCGGCGGAGGGTGAG
>NZ_JCACVY010000054.1:0-24237 GCF_058833935.1 Roseomonas sp. TS2
GGGCCTGCGTGCGAGCGCAGAGGGAAGGGTGAATCCGGACAGGCGGGGCCATGGATATGCTTATCCCGCCGCCCTCTTACCTATTGTTACCGACGCGCCGCGCTCCCCGCCGTAACATCATCGCGGATCATCATTGCGAGCCGCCATGCCACGCTTTCGATGCCTCGCCCTCCTGCTGCTCCTCGGCGGCTGCGCCGCCTCGGGAGAGCTGGAGATGACGGAGGAGCCGGACCGGGACGGCATCCTGGTCGGCGGGGAGACCGATCCCTGGCGGTACCGGCCCTACCGCGGGCAGGACGATGCCGCGCTCCTGCCCTATGTGCGCTACAGCCGGCCCTTCTGAGCGGCGCGGCGCCGGCGGTCAGGGCTTGCGGCGGGCACGCTGCTCCAGCGGCTTCTTGGCCCGGCCGATCTCGGCCGCCAGCGCCCCGTCATCGTCGAGGCCGGGCGCCAGGGCGCCCGAGACGAAGGCGGCGCGCCCGAGCAGATGCCCCGAGATGGGGATGGTCAGCAGCAGGAAGAGGATGGCGCAGAGCCCGACCAGCGTGGCGTCCGTCCGCTGCAGTTCCAGCACCACGCCCAGGATCACGAAGCCGGCGCCGAGCGTGCCGGCCTTGGTGGCCGCGTGCATGCGCTGGAACGGGTCGGCGAAGCGCAGCACGCCGAGGGCGGCGGCGAAGAGGAACACCACGCCCAGGAACTTGGCGGCCAGCGCCAGGAGAAGCAGCAGGGTGGTCATCCGCGTGGCCCCTTCTTGCGCTCCAGGAAGGCGGCCAGGGCGCAGGTGGCGACGAAGCTGATCAGCGAGATGCCGAAGGCCACGTCCAGGAATTCGCGCCGCAGCGTGACGGAGGCGACCAGGGCGGCGATGGCCACGGCCAGGCCGGTCAGCATGTCGAGCGCCACGAAGCGGTCGGCATAGCCGGGGCCGTTCAGCATGCGGGCGCAGGTCATGCCGAGCGGGACCATCAGCAGCAGGATGAGCGCCGTCGAGAGCCAGTCGAACAGGGAGGAGAGCGTGGCCATCATCCTTCGATCCTCCGGATCCTGTCTTCAAAGGCGGTGCGGATGCCGGCGATGATCTCCTCCGGCGCCGTGATGTCCAGCGCGTGGATGTAGAGGGTGCGGCGGTCCTCGCTGACATGCAGCGAGCAGGTGCCGGGCGTCAGCGTGATGAGGTTGGCCAGCATGGCCGTGCCGAACTCCGTCCGCAGCGCGATGGGGTAGGCGATGATGCCGGAGCGCATCCGCGGGTCGCGCGCGAAGGCGAGCCGGGCGACGAAGACTGAGGACTTCACCAGCTCCGCCAGGAACACCACCGCGAGCACCGCCATGCCGGCCAGGCGGGGCGGGGAGAGCAGGCGCAGGCTCATGGGCGCGGCTCCACTATCGCGCCGCCCTCCGACGGCACCGCGCCCAGCACGGCGGCGATGTAGTCGGACGGGTCGACCAGCGCCTGCGCGGCGGACTGGGCATAGGCCACGAAGGGCTCCGCCTGCAGGCCGATCGCCACCGTCACCGCCGCCAGCAGCGCGATAGCCGCCAGCATCGGCGCCGGCACGGCGCGGGCGGTGGGGCGCGGCATCAGCGGGTCCTTCCAGAAGGCTTCCATCCAGATCTTGGTCATGGAGTAGAGGGTCAGGATGCCGGTCACCAGCGCCACGGCCGCCAGCCAGCCCTGGCCGCCGCGGAAGCTGGCGTCGATCACCATGAACTTGGCCCAGAAGCCGGAGAGCGGCGGGATGCCGCCGAGCGAGAGGGCGGGCACCAGGAACAGCGCCGCCAGCAGCGGGCTGCGCCGCATCAGCCCGCCGCTCTGGCGCAGGTCGAAGGTGCCGGAGGCGCGGTGGATGGCGCCCGCCAGCAGGAACAGGTTCGCCTTCACCACGATGTGGTGGATGATGTAGAAGATGCCGCCCGCCAGCGCCGCCGGCGTCGCCACCGCCAGCCCCAGCAGCATGTAGCCGATCTGGCTGACGATGTGGAACGACAGGATGCGGCGCACATCCCACTGCACCGCCGCGCCGAACACGCCGAACAGCATGGTGCAGGCCGCCATCACCGCCAGGATCTCGCGCAGGCCGCTGCCCTCCACCGTGAAGATCAGGGTGAAGACGCGGAAGCAGGCATAGACGCCGACCTTGGTCAGCAGCCCGGCGAAGATCGCGGCCACCGTGATCGAGGCGGTGTGGTAGGAGGCGGGCAGCCAGAAGAACAGCGGGAAGTAGCCCGCCTTGATGCCGAAGCCGCAGAGCAGCAGCAACGCCGAGATGGTGAGCGTCAGCGACGGCCCGGCCTGCGGCAGCACCACCGCGAGGTCGGCCATGTTGAGCGTGCCGGCGACGCCGTAGAGCAGCGCCACGGCCATCAGGAAGATCAGCGTCGAGAACAGGTTGAGGACGGCGTACTTCAGCACGCCGTCGAGCTGCGCGCGGGTGCGGCCGATCACCAGCAGCCCCATCGCGGTGATCAGCATCACCTCGAACCAGACATAGAGGTTGAAGATGTCGCCGGTGAGGAAGGCGCCGTTCACGCCGGCCAGCATGCCGTGGAACAGCGGGTGGAAGCCCGCCCGCTCCTCGCGCCGGCGGATGTCGGCCTGGCCGAACAGCCAGGTGGCGAAGGCCATCAGCCCGGTGATGGCGGCCATGGCGGCGCTGAAGCGATCGGCCACGAAGCTGACGCCGAAGGGCGCCGCCCAGCCGCCGAACTGCACGGCCTGCACCCCCTCCGCCCGCACCTGCCACAGCAGCAGCAGGGTGGCGGCGAACATCAGCAGCACGCCGGCGGCGGAGATGGCGCGCTGCGCGGCCAGCCGCTGCCAGCAGCAGGCCGCCAGCGCCGCCGTGGCCAGCGGGATGGCCACCGGCCACAGCACGGCCTGCGCCAGGAGCATGCCGCTCACCGGCGCTTCTCCGGCCCGTCGAAGGGCGTGCCGAGGGATTCGGCGACGTCCAGCCCGGCATTGTCCAGCGTGCCGATCGAGCGCTGCGCCTGCAGCGCCAGCGCCGCGGCGAAGGCGATGAGCGCGAAGCCGATGACGATGGCGGTGAGGATCAGCGCCTGCGGCAGCGGGTTGGCGGCCGCCTCGGACAATGCGCTGCTGCCCGGCTCGATGACCGGCGGCACGGTGGAGGAGATGCGGCCCGAATAGAAGATCACCAGGTTCACCGCCGCCGAGAGCAGCGAGACGCCGAGGATGATGCGCACCACATGCCGCGAGAGCAGCATGTGGACCCCGCAGCCGGTCAGCAGCGCGATGGCCAGAGCATAGATCAGGTTCATGCCTCGGGCTGTTCCTCGTAGAAGCGCAGGATCAGGGCGAGGATGCCGCCCAGCACCGCCAGATAGACGCCGATGTCGAAGGCCAGCGCCGTGCCGCTGTGGAAGTCGCCAGCGTGGAACCACCAATGCGCCAGGAAGGAGCCGCGGTTGACCAGCCCCGGCAGGCCGCTGAGCAGCGCCAGCACCAGCCCCGCGCCCATCAGCGCCACGGGATGGACGCGCACCATGCGGCGCGCCGCCTGCACCCCGTCGGCCATCGCCAGGATGGCGAAGCCCGCCGCCGCCATCAGCCCGCCGACGAAGCCGCCGCCCGGGTCGTTGTGGCCGCGGTAGAGGATGTAGAGCGAGACCACCAGCATCAGCGCGAACAGGAAGCGCGAGAAGGCGGAGAGGATGAGCGAGTTCATGTCGGCTCCTTGCCCTTCGCGCGGCGCGCCAGCAGCCCCCACACCGCCATGGCGGCGAAGGCGACGACGGCGATCTCGCCCAGCGTGTCGATGGCGCGGAAATCGACCAGGATGACGTTCACCACGTTGCGGCCGAAGGCTTCCGGATAGCTGCGGGCGGCGAAGAACTCGGTCAGGCGCAGGTCGAGCGGGGCGGCCGTCATCGCGGCGAGGGCGGCGAAGGTGACGAGGCCGAAGCCGCCGGCCAGCAGCGCGTCCACCCGCCGCTCCCCGGCGCTGCGGGTGGAGGGCGGCCGGATCGGCAGTTGCAGCAGCAGCGCCGCCAGGATGACGACCAGCAGCGCCTCCACCGAGAACTGCGTCATGGCGAGGTCCGGCGCGCCGTTCAGCAGGAACAGCAGCGCCGAGCCGAAGCCGACGATGCCGACCGCCACCAGCGCCGCCGGCAGCGAGCGCATCCGCGTGGCGGCGAAGCCGGCCGCCACCATCAGCCCCACCACCACCGCCGGCGCCAGGCGCAGCCCTTCCAGCGAGAGGTCGATGGCCAGCGGCGGCGCGGCCAGCACCAGCCCCACGGCGGTGACGAGCAGCGTGGCGCCGACCACGGTGGCGGTGTAGCGGCGCTGGTCGCCATTCTGCAGCACCAGGGTGCAGCGCCGGGCCAGGGCCAGCACGCCCTCGAAGGCATGGTTGTAGCCGGCATCGCCCAGCAGCCGGTCCAGCCAATCCAGATGCGCGAGGCGGGCCAGCAGGCGCGGCCACAGCAGGTAGAGCGCGAGGCCGAGCAGCACGGCGAGCGCGCTCAGCCCCAGCATCGGCGTCAGGCCATGCCAGAGGGCGGGGGAGACGGGCAGCGCCTGGCCGACGAGCGCGCTGGCCGCCGGCCCCAGCAGCGGCGCCACGGCGAGGCCGGGCAGCAGGCCCAGCAGTAGCCCCAGCGTGGCCAGCACCGCGGGGCCGAGGAACAGCCCCGGCGTCTCGCCATGGTGCACGGCGCCCTCGCGGCTGCGGCCGAGGAAGAAGGGGCGCAGCGAGACGATGCCGGCGATGGCGACGAACACCGCGCTGCCCAGCACCAGCGCGACGAGCGCGAACCAGCCGCTGCCGGATTCGAGCTGCGCCTCGAACAGGTATTCCTTGGCGATGAAGCTGAAGGTGGGGGGCAGGCCCGCCATGGCCACGGCGGCCAGGGCGGCGGCCACGGCGGTGACGGGCAGGGCGCGGCGCAGCCCGTTGATCTCCACCAGGCTGGTGCGGCCGGTGGCGTGGATGGCGGTGCCGGCGCAGAAGAACAGCGTGGCCTTGTAGAGCGCATGGGCCAGCATGAAGCCCACCGTGGCGGTGGCCGCCACCGGCCCCTCCAGCCCGATCAGCAGCACCAGCACGCCGAGCGAGGAGACGGTGGACTGCGCCAGCACGGCCTTGTAGCCGGTGCGCGACAGCGCCCGCACCGAGGCCACCAGCACCGTCAGCCCGCCGAAGACGATCAGCGCCGTGCCGAAGGCCGGAACCTGCGCGAAGGCCAGGTCGAAGCGCGCCAGCAGATAGACGCCGAGCTTCACCATGGTGGCGGAGTGCAGGTAGGCGGAGGCGGGCGTCGGCGCCTCCATGGCGTTGGGCAGCCAGAAGTGGAAGGGCACCTGCGCCGACTTGGTGAAGGCGCCGAGCAGCACCAGCACCATGATGGTGCCGCACCAGGGCGAGGCCGCGAGCGCCGCGCTGTTCTGCATGGCGTTGCTGAGCGAGAAGCTGCCCAGCTCCATGCCGATCAGCAGGATGCCGGCGAACAGCGCCAGCCCGCCGCCGGCGGTGACGATGAGCGACTGCAGCGCCGCCTTGCGGGCCGAGGCCTTGTAGGAATCGAAGCCGATCAGCAGGAAGGAGACGAGGCTGGTCAGCTCCCAGAACACATACAGCCCGATCAGGCTGTCGGAGAGCACCGTGCCCAGCATGGCGGACATGAACAGCAGGATCAGGGCGAGGAAGCTGGCGCCCTTGTGGGGCGGCTTGTCGGCGAAATAGGCGCCGGCATAGATCGTCACCAGCGTGCCGATGCCGGTGATCATCAGGCCGAACAGGCGCGAGAAGCCATCCAGCCGCAGGTCGAGCGTGATGCCGAGGCTGGGCACCCAGGCCACCTCCTCGACAATGGCCCCGGCGCCTTCAAGGCCGCTGCCGGCGATCCAGAGGAGACCGAAGAGGCTGGCGGGCAGGATCGCCAGAACCCAGCCCGCGCGCTGCCCCAGCCGCAGCGCCAGCGGGCGCGCGAGCGCGGACCCAAGAAAGCTGATCCACAAAATCGCTGAAAGGGGCAACACATTCCTCCTGGCAGCAGCCATCTGTGTATAACATGAAAATTATTTTAGTGAAGTGTCAGGAAAAGAATTCCAAGCAGACCTTCTTCTGAGATTTTCCTGCAGAACATCAAAGTTTTTATTCGGATTTATAGTAAAATGTCAGAAAATAGGCGATAGAACGTAGCTTTATACTGAAGAAACGATGATTAAATTAAGTTAATCATCCATTCTTAAGAACATCATTTCGGGCGGTGAAGTTGCTGATCCGGGGCCTTCATGTCGGCCGTCCGCTACGGGATGGAAAAGGCTGATGCCCTGGGCCGCGACACGGCGCAGGACGCTGGCCTTCTTCCTACAGGATGTCCTGGCGGCAGGCCCTGCTTCCCGACGGCGGCATGGCGCGGCGGGAGCAGGAGGCCGCCGGTGCGGTGGCGCTGGAAGGTCCGGGGGCCGGGCCATGATGCCGCGGCCCTGGGCAGGAAAATCCGCCCTCTTGCCTCTCCGGGAACAGGCTCTCGCCTCTCCGGGAACAGGAAGGCATGGCTGAAGAGAGTGGGCTTGGCCGCTTGTTGCGGGGCGGGGACGCCACGCAGGGTGCTCGCCTGCTCCGCACCTCCTGCCGCGCTATCGCCGCGCGGGCAAGGCGCCCGGAAGAGGTGGGGCCGGATGGCTAGAGCATCTTCACCCGGCCGGACAGGATCGTCAGGGCAGGCGAAGACGCTCGCGAAAACAACGATCCGGGGCGTATTCCGTGAGCCAGTGCGGACGGGAAGCGACCTAGTGGGCCACGCCGCAAACGGTGTTCCGGACAGCGAAGGGAAGGGCGGTGGGGCAGAGCTGCCACAGCTTCTCATAGGCCATGATGAGGCCTTCCAGCGCACGGTTGCGGGCTTCGCCCGGCGCCATGCTCTGCAACTCCATTTCCAGGAGTTCCAGCAGGATCAGGCCGCAATAAGGATCGCCTTCGTCACAGGCCTGATGAAAAGCGCTCAGGAGCTTTTGGGATAAGCAATCATGCTGCTTTAGGCGGATCGCACGCGAGGGAGTGCGGTGGAACTGGGAGGCCATCGAGGCGCCCTTCGATCACAAGTATGTGATTTATTTATACACGATATCTTCCGGGGCTGTTAGGGATTTTTGCCCCGCACAAAATATTTCTTCTCAGGAATAATTGCCAGGCTCGAGCTTGCCCCTCGCGCTGCGTGGCTGAAAGGGCCGGAAGCCGGAAAGAGGCGGCCGCCACCGCCTTTCCCCGCGGAAAGACGGCTCAGCCGGCGGACGGAACCCAATCGTACGCTGTGCCATTCCGCCCAGCGGCAGGGCGGGCCGCCGGCACCTCAGGCGTGGCCGGCGGTGCCGGAAAGAAGCAGGGGATCGATGCGCAACTTGGCCAGGGCCTGGCGCCATTTCTCGTCCGGCATGCCCTCGAAGAGCAGGGTCTCGTCGGGCGTCACGTTCAGCCAGGCATTGCGCTGGATCTCGTCCTCCAGCTGGCCGGGGCCCCAGCCGGCATAGCCCAGCGCCAGCAGCCCCTGACGCGGCCCGCCGCCGCCCGCGATGGCCTTGAGGATATCGACGCTGGCGGTCAGGGCCAGATCGCCGGTCACCTTCAGGCTGCCCTCGCTCGACCAGTCCGTGGTGTGCAGGACGAAGCCGCGGCCGCCCTCGACCGGCCCGCCGGCCAGCAGGCGGATCTGCCGGTGCGGCGGCAGGGGCTCGACCTCCAGCTGCTTCAGCAGCTCCTCGAAGCTCAGATTCTCAAGGGGCTTGTTCAGCACGATGCCCATGGCGCCATCGGCCGAGTGGGCGCAGAGGCAGATGACCGCGCGAGCGAAGCGCGGGTCCTGCATGCTCGGCATGGCCACCAGGAGCTGGCCGCCCAGGTATTCCGCCTGCAGGCCACCAGGGCGCCCCCAGCCCGTGGTGGGCCGGCGGGAAGCTTCCGGGAATTCGTCCTCGCGTGCACGTCTTGCCATCGTGAAAACAAGATGGCGGCGGGGGGCGGCGCGCGCAAGGATCGCGATGCCCAGGGCCGGGCGGAATGGCGTGGCGGCGGAGGCGGGGCGAGGCAGGCTTGGTTGACAGCGGGTGCGCCGGCGTGAAATGCCCGCAGACCCAGAGGAGAACGGTCCGATGTCGATCCAAGTTGGTGAGTCGATTCCCGCGCTGACGCTGACCCAGGCCACCGTGGAAGGCCCCCGCGAGCTGACCACCGAGGCCCTGTTCGGCGGCAAGACCGTGGTGCTGTTCGGCGTGCCCGGCGCCTTCACCCCTACCTGCTCGGCCAAGCACATGCCGAGCTTCCTGCAGAATGCCGAGGCGCTGAAGGCCAAGGGCGTCGACACCATCGCCTGCATGGCGGTGAACGACCCCTTCGTGATGCAGGCCTGGGCCAAGGACCAGGATGTGGGCGAGGCGGTGGTGATGCTGGCCGATGGCTCGGCTGCCTTCACCAAGGCGCTCGGCCTGGAGCTGGACCTGACGGCGCGCGGCCTCGGGGTGCGCTGCCAGCGCTTTGCCCTCGTCGCCAAGGACGGCAAGGTGGCCTATCTCGGCGTCGAGCAGCCTGGCGCCTTCGAGGTGTCGAGCGGCGAGGCGGTGCTCGCGGCGCTCTGAGCGCCGGGCCGGGTTCGGCCCTTGCTGGCGGCCCCTCTCAGGCCGCCACCTCCAGGCGGCGGTTCTCCCGCCCCTGGAACCAGATCAGCGGCCGGGTGGCGCGCGCCGCCTCCGGCATCGCCAGCCAATCGCGGAACTCGCCCAATACCCGCGCGGTGATCGGCGCCACCGGCAGCGCCAGCACCCCCTCCAGCGGCAGCCAGGCCAGCTGCTCCAGCTCGCCCGAGCCGGAGAGCGTGCCCTCCGCCGCCTCGGCCGGCGCCACCAGGAAGCGGGCGTTGAAGCGGATCGGGCTGCGGGCGGGGGTCACGGCGCGGCAGAGATAGTGCAGCCGGTCCAGCGTCGGCAGCGGCCCGCCCAGGCGCAGCCCCGTCTCCTCCTCCAGCTCGCGCGCGGCGGCGATGGCCAGGGCGCGCGCCAGCCGCGGCGGCGCGCGGCGCTCCAGCGCGGCGCGGGTGTCGGGGCGCAGCTCGGTGGCGGCGGGGGCGGTGCGGTCGGCCAGGTCCACCCGGCCGCCAGGGAAGACCAGGCGGTTGGGCATAAAGCGGTGGCCGGCGGCGCGCATGCCCATCAGCACCTCCACCGTGCCTTCCCGCGCGGCGCCACCGGCATCGCCGAGCCCACGGTGGCCAAGGTGCTGAAGGCGCTGGGCCATGCCGGGCTGGTGGAAGGATTGCGCGGCGCGCGCGGCGGCTACCGCCTGGGCCGCCCGCTCTGCGCCATCCCGCTCTCTGACGTGATCTGTGCCATCGACGGGCCGATCGCGCTCACCGCCTGCGTCGATGGCGCCAGCGGCTGCTGCGAGACGGAGACGATCTGCCCCGTGCGCGGCCGCTGGGACCCGGTGAACGAGGCGATCCGCGCCGCGCTCTCCGCCATCTCCATGGCCGAGCTGGCGGCGCCCCGGACCGTCGCGCGTCAAAAATCCCCGCCGGCGGATGCCGGCCGAAAATCCCCGCCGGTGGACACCGGCCGTAAATCCCCGCCGGCATCGCCGGCCCGCCTGCCTGCCCATCCGCCTGCCGAGTAAGGGGTCCAGACCATGCCAGCCGTTACCGAGACCATCGACGCCGTCGCCTCCGTCACCCAGGGCACCTACAAGTACGGCTTCGAGACCGAGATCGACATGGAGTTCGCCCCGAAGGGGCTGAACGAGGACATCGTCCGCTTCATCTCGGCCAAGAAGGAGGAGCCGGAATGGCTGCTGGAATGGCGCCTGAAGGCCTTCGCGCTGTGGAAGACGATGGCGGAGCCGCGCTGGCCGGCGGTGAGCTATCCGCCGATCGACTACCAGGATGCCTATTACTACGCAGCCCCGGTGAAGAAGGACGGGCCGAAGTCGCTCGACGAGGTCGATCCCGAGCTGCTGCGCACCTATGAGAAGCTCGGCATCCCGCTGAAGGAGCAGGCGATCCTGGCCGGCGTCGAGGGCGCGGGGGACACCCCCGCCGAGGGCGGCCGCCTGCCGATCGCGGTGGACGCGGTGTTCGACAGCGTCTCGGTGGCCACCTCCTACAAGGAGCGGCTGGGCAAGGAAGGCATCATCTTCTGCTCCATCTCCGAGGCGGTGCGCGAGCACCCCGAGCTGGTGCGGCAGTATCTCGGCTCCGTGGTGCCGCAGGGCGACAACTTCTTCGCCGCGCTGAACTCGGCGGTCTTCACCGATGGCAGCTTCGTCTACATCCCGAAGGGCGTGCGCTGCCCGATGGAGCTGTCCACCTATTTCCGCATCAACGCCAAGAGCACCGGCCAGTTCGAGCGCACGCTGATCATCGCCGAGGCGGGCAGCCATGTGAGCTACCTCGAGGGCTGCACGGCCCCGATGCGCGACGAGAACCAGCTGCACGCCGCCGTGGTCGAGCTGGTGGCGATGGACGACGCCACCATCAAGTACAGCACGGTGCAGAACTGGTACCCGGGCGATGCCGAGGGCCGGGGCGGCATCTACAACTTCGTCACCAAGCGCGGCGCCTGCCGCGGCGCGCGCTCCAAGATCTCCTGGACGCAGGTGGAGACGGGCTCGGCCATCACCTGGAAGTACCCCTCCTGCATCCTGCAGGGCGATGATTCGGTGGGCGAGTTCTACAGCGTCGCCATCACCAACAACCGCCAGCAGGCCGATACGGGCACCAAGATGTTCCATATCGGCAAGAACACGCGCTCGACCATCATCTCGAAGGGCATCAGCGCCGGCTACGGCCAGAACACCTATCGCGGCCTGGTGAAGATCAGCCCGAAGGCCAGCGGCGCGCGCAACTTCACCCAGTGCGACAGCCTGCTGATCGGCGACCAGTGCGGCGCCCACACCGTGCCCTACATCGAGAATCGCTGCATGACGGCGAAGACGGAGCACGAGGCCACCACCAGCCGCATCGCCGAGGACCAGCTCTTCTACTGCCGCCAGCGCGGCCTGTCGGAGGAGGATGCGGTCGGGCTCATCGTCAATGGCTTCTGCCGCGAGGTGTTGAAGGAACTGCCGATGGAGTTCGCGGTGGAAGCGCAGAAGCTGCTGCAGATCAGCCTCGAGGGCTCGGTCGGCTGAGGCCACACGGGAATCCGGCGCGGCGCGCCAAGCGGGAATATCACGGGCGGCTCCCCACCGCCCGCCGAGGACGGAACTGGAAGAAGCATGTTGAAGATTGAAGGGCTGACCGCCGAGATCGAGGGCAAGGAGATCCTGAAGGGGATCGACCTCGAGGTGCCGCAGGGCGAGGTGCACGCCATCATGGGGCCGAACGGCTCCGGCAAGTCCACCCTCTCCTATGTGCTGGCCGGGCGCGAGGGCTACGAGATCACCGGCGGCACCGCCACCTTCAACGGCCAGGACCTGCTGGCCATGGAGCCGGAGGAGCGCGCGGCCACGGGGCTGTTCCTGGCCTTCCAGTACCCGGTTGAGCTGCCGGGCGTCGGCAACGCCAACTTCCTGCGCACCGCGCTGAACGCGCAGCGCCGGACCAAGGGCGAGCCGGAGCTGGACGCGATGCAGTTCCTCAAGACCGCCCGCGCGCGGATGAAGGAGCTGTCGATGCCGGAGGACATGCTGAAGCGCGGCGTCAATGTCGGCTTCTCCGGCGGCGAGAAGAAGCGCAACGAGGTGCTGCAGATGGCCCTGCTGCAGCCGAAGATCGCCATCCTCGACGAGACCGATTCCGGCCTCGACATCGACGCGCTCAAGATCGTGGCCGATGGCGTGAACGCCATGCGCGGGCCGGAATTCTCGGCGCTGGTCATCACCCACTACCAGCGCCTGCTGGACTACATCGTGCCCGACAAGGTGCATGTGCTGATGGGCGGCCGCATCGTGCAGACGGGCGGGCCGGAGCTGGCGCACCAGCTGGAGGCGAGCGGCTACGGCTCGGTGCAGGCGGCATGAACGCCTCTGTCGAAAACAGCCTGAGCGAGGCGGGCGCGGCCGGCTTCCTGCACCGCTACGAGGGGCTGCGCGCCCGCCTGCCCGGCATCGGCCTGCCCTGGCTCGCCGCGCTGCGCGACGGCGCGGCGGAGGCCTTCCGCGCCCAGGGCTTCCCCACCCGCCGGGTGGAGGCGTGGAAGTACACCGACCTCGCCCCGCTCACCCAGGCCGGCTTCGGCGAGCCGCTGACGCCGGTGGAGAGCGCCCTGCCGCTGCCGCGCCACGCCGCGCCGAAGCGGGTGGTGTTCGTCGATGGCCGCTTCAGCCCCGAGCTGTCGGACACGGATGTACCGGTGCGCAGCCTGGCCCGGCACCTGCCGGAGCTGGAGGGGCGCCTCGGCACCCTGGCGAGGGTCGATGACCTGCCGCTGGTGGCGCTGAACACCGCCCTGTTCGAGGATGGCGCGCTGATCGAGCTGGCGCCGGGCGAGGATGGCGGCGTCATCGAGCTGCTTTCCGTCACCCGCGCCGACCGGCCGGTGACCTCGCATCCGCGCCACCTGGTGCGGCTGGCGGAGGGCGCCAAGCTGGTGCTGATCGAGCGCAGCTGGGGCCATGGCGAGAGCCGCTACCTGCACAGCCCGGTCTTCGAGGTCGAGGTGGCCGAGGGCGCGCACATCACCCATGCGCGCATCCAGCAGGAGGCGCGCGCCGGGCTGCACCTCTCCACCGTCTTCGCCCGCGTGGCGGCGGGCGGCACCTATGACAGCTTCCTGCTGCATGCCGGTGCCCGCCTCTCCCGCTCCGAGGCGCATGTGGCGCTGGTGGGGCCGAAGGCGGCGGCGCACCTGAACGGCGCGCAGCTGCTGGGCGATGGCCAGCATGGCGACTGCACCACCTTCCTCGACCACGCGGCGCCGGACTGCCCGAGCCGCCAGACGGTGAAGACGGTGCTGGCCGGCCGGTCGCGCGGCGTGTTCCAGGGCAAGATCCATGTCCATCAGGTCGCCCAGCGCACCGATGGCTACCAGATGAACCAGGCCCTGCTGCTCTCCGACCAGGCGGAGATCGACAGCAAGCCGCAGCTCGAGATCTATGCCGACGACGTAAAGTGCAGCCACGGCGCCACGGTGGGCGAGCTGGACGAGGACCAGCTCTTCTACCTGCGCGCCCGCGGCATCCCCGCCGCCGTGGCCCGCTCCATGCTGATCGAGGCCTTCCTGCAGGAGGCGATCGACGGCGTGACCGAGGAGTCCGCGCAGGCCGCGCTCTCCGAGGCGGTCGCCGGCTGGTGGGAAAGGAACGCGGCGTGATGGACGGGGTGGTGGCGCCCAGGGGCCAGGGTGCGTTCGACGTGGCCCGCATCCGGCAGGATTTCCCGATCCTGTCGGAGAAGGTGCGCGGCAAGGATCTGGTGTTCCTCGATTCCGGCGCCTCCGCCCAGAAGCCGCGCGCGGTCA
The DNA here is from genome assembly GCF_058833935.1 of Roseomonas sp. TS2. Taxonomy (NCBI): domain Bacteria; kingdom Pseudomonadati; phylum Pseudomonadota; class Alphaproteobacteria; order Acetobacterales; family Roseomonadaceae; genus Roseomonas; species Roseomonas sp. TS2. The sequence continues at coordinate 13,418 of NZ_JCACVY010000054.1, forward strand.
TCCAGGCCATGACGCGGATGATGGAGAAGGCCTATGCCAACGTCCATCGCGGTGCCTACCACCTCTCGGAGAGCGCCACCGAGGCCTATGAGGGCGCGCGCCGCGCCGTCGCCGGCTTCCTGAACGCGGCGGATGAGCGGGAGATCGTCTTCACCGGCTCCTCCACCGCCGCCATCAACCTCGTGGCGCACAGCTACGGGCGCGGCGTGCTGAAGGCGGGGCAGGCGGTGCTGATCTCCGAGATGGAGCACCACGCCAACCTCGTGCCCTGGCAGATGCTCAAGGCCGCGCATGGCACCGAGCTGCGCGTGGCGCGCGTGACGGATGCGGGCGAGCTGGATCTCGAGGATGTCGCGGCCAAGCTGGCCGATGGCAAGGTGGGGCTGATGGCCGTCACCCACATGTCCAACGTGCTGGGCACGGTGACGCCCGCCGCGCGGCTGGCCGAGATGGCGCATGCCCATGGCGCGAAGCTGCTGCTGGACGGCTCCCAGGCCGCCGTGCACCGGCGCGTGGACGTGCAGGCGCTGGGCTGCGACTTCTACGTCTTCACCGGCCACAAGCTCTACGGCCCCACCGGCATCGGCGTGCTGTGGGCGCGGATGGAACTGCTGGAGGCCATGCCGCCCTTCCTCGGCGGCGGCGACATGATCAGCGAGGTCACGCTGGAAGGCTTCCTGCCGGCGCCGGTGCCGGCCAAGTTCGAGGCGGGCACGCCGCCGATCATCGAGGCGGTCGGGCTGCACGCGGCGATCGACTATGTGCAGGGCATCGGCATGGAGGCCATCGAGGCGCATGAGCGCCATCTGGTGGACCGCGCCATGACCCGCCTCTCGGCGGTGGAGGGGCTGACGCTGATCGGCCACGCGCAGGACCGCGGCGGCGTCTTCGCCTTCGCGCTCGACAACGCGCACGCCCATGACCTGGCGACATTGCTGGACCGCGTGGGGATCGCGGTGCGCTCGGGCCGCCATTGCGCCGAGCCGCTGCACGCACGATTTAACGTGGAAAGCACCTGCCGCGCTTCCTTCGGTCTCTACACCACCGAGGGAGAGGTCGATTACCTCGCCGAGGCGCTGGGCAAGGCGCGGGAGTTCTTCCGCTGATGTTCGACGATCTGCGCGATCTCTACCAGGAAGTCATCCTGGACCATGGCCGCAAGCCGCGGAACTTCCGCCGGCTGGAGGAGGCCGACCGCGAGGGCCGCGGCGACAACCCGATGTGCGGCGACCGCATGCAGCTCTGGGTGAAGCTGGCCCCCGATGGGCGGCTCGCCGATGTCGCCTTCCAGGGCAAGGGCTGCGCCATCTCGATGGCCAGCGCCAGCCTGATGACCGAGACGGTGCGCGGCAAGACGCAGGAGGAGGCGCGGGCGCTGGCGGAGAAGTTCCGCGAACTGGCGATGACCGGCACCTGCCCCGATTGCGGCGGCGCGCTGGAGGACGAGATGGAGCGGTTGCAGGCGCTGGGCGGCGTGCACGAATTCCCGAGCCGGGTAAAGTGCGCAACGCTCGCCTGGCACACGCTGAACGCCGCGCTGGACAATGCGGACAAGGAGGCGAGCAGTGAGTGACGGTACCCCCGCACCCGAAGCCACCACGGAAGCGCACGCGGCCTGGACGCCGGAGGGCGAGACCGCGCCGCGCGTCTCCGAGGACGCGGTGATCAACGCCATCGCCCAGGTCTATGACCCGGAGATCCCGGTCAACATCTACGAGCTGGGCCTGATCTACGCCGTCGAGCTGAGCGAGGCCGGCGCCGTCAAGGTCGAGATGACGCTGACCACCCCTTCCTGCCCCTCGGCGCAGGAGCTGCCGGGGCAGGTGGAGGAGATGGTCCGCACCATCCCCGGCGTGACCGATGTGGCGGTCGAGATCGTCTGGGACCCGCCCTGGGACCCCTCGCGCATGAGCGAGGACGCCCGGCTGGCCCTGAACATGTACTGAGCGCGAGAAGGATCGAGGCATGAGCACCACCACCGAGCCCCGCCCGCGCCGTGCCCTGCCGCCGCTGATGCAGCTTTCCGACACGGCGGCGGAGCGGCTGCGCGGCCTCTACGAGAAGGGCCAGCAGGGCCGCCTGCTGCGCATCGCGGTCAAGACCAAGGGCTGCTCCGGCATGGCCTACGACCTGGGCTGGACCGATGCGCCCGGCCCCGGCGACGAGGTCGTGACCGACAAGGGCGTGACCGTGCTGGTCGACCGCAAGGCGACGCTGTTCCTGCTCGGCACCACCATGGATTACGAGGTGAAGGCGATGTCCGCCGGCTTCACCTTCACAAATCCGAATGAGAAGGGACGTTGTGGGTGCGGGGAGAGTTTCCACGTCTGAGCCGGCGCCCCATCTGCGGGCCTGGCTGAAACCGACAACGGAGGAACAGCATGGCTCTCTATACCGGCAGCGCGACGGCAACCGGTGGCCGCAACGGCCACGTGGACAGCAGTGACGGGCTGATCAGCCACGACCTTTCCATCCCCAAGGAGATGGGCGGGCCGGGCAAGGCGGGCGCCACCAACCCGGAGCAGCTTTTCGCCGCCGGCTACGCCGCCTGCTTCGGCAGCGCCGTGGATGCGGTGGGGCGGCAGAAGAAGCTGGACACCACCGGCGCCACCGTCACCTGCGATGTCGGCATCGACAAGGTGGAAGGCGGCTTCCAGCTTTCCGCGAAGCTCAAGGTGAAGCTGCCGGCGCTGGAGAAGGCGCAGGCGCAGGAGCTGGTCGAGGCGGCGCACCAGATGTGCCCCTATTCCAAGGCCACGCGCGGCAATATCGACGTCTCGCTGGAAGTCGTCTGAGGCTGGCGCCGGGCGGGGGAGCGGTTGCTTCCCCGCCCGGCGGCGTCACACCGCGCTGGACCAGGTGGCCGGCACGAAGCGGTAGCCCTCTCCCTCCTTCGCCACATAGCCATTGGCGGGGAAGGGGAAGTGGTAGCCGATGCAGCGGATGCGGTCCGTCGCCACGCGGTCGAACATGCGGCGGCGCGTCGCCTCCGCCATCGCCGCGTCCATGTCGAAGATCAGGTGCCAGCCCGGATTGCGCAGGTTCAGCTCGGGGCGGTTCGTGACGTCGCCCAGCAGCATCGCCTGGTCGTTGCCATCGGCCAGCAGGTAGCTGGTGTGGCCCGGGGTGTGGCCGAAGCTCGGCACCGCCTGAACCCCCGCCACCACCTGGCCGGCGCCGTCGATCTGCCGGATGCGCGCCTTGTAGGGCTCCAGCCGCTTGCGCACATTGGCGAAGGCGCCCTTCATCGCCTCCGGCGCGCGGCTCGCCTGGCCCTCATCCATCCAGAAATCGTATTCGGCCTTGGGCAGCACGACCTCGGCATTGGCGAAGACCGGCTTGCCCTCGGCATCGGTCAGGCCGGTGATGTGGTCGCCATGGAAATGCGTCAGCACGATCAGCGTGACGCGGGCCGGGTCCAGCCCGGCGGCCTTCATGTTGGCCGGGATGTTGCCGGCGGTGGCGCCGAGCTGCCCGCCCGTGCCGGTGTCGAACAGCACGAGGCCGTCCGGCGTCTCCAGCACCGTCACGGTGTAGGGGATGTCGAGATGGCCGGTGGGCAGGAAGGCCTCGCGCAGCGCGGCCTCCACGGCAGCGGGCTCGGCATTGCGGACGAAGCCCTGGGTGGGGTTCGGCCGGCGGCCGAAGCCGTCATGCACCACGGTCACCACCCGGCTGCCGAGGCGGAAGCGGTAGAAGCCCGGCGCCTGCTGCGTGCCGCCCGCCGCGGCGGGGGCGGCGGCGCCCTGCGCCAGGGCGTCGGCCATGCCGAGGCGCAGCAGCGCCGGCGCCATGGCCAGCGCGCCGGCCGCCTGCAACAGGGTGCGTCGATCGAGTTCCATCCTCACCTCCCACATGCCCGAAAGGGCACCGGGCAGAAGGGTGGGTTGTTCGTGGCGCGGGTCAAGCCCATCTGCCACCGGCCCGGCGAAGGGGCGGGGGCGGCGCCGATATCGCCGCTTGCCGGCTTCTGCTATGCGGGCGCGATGGAACGCGACCCTGGCGGGGCCAGGGCGTGGAGAGGTCAGTGACGAGCGTAACCCTGCCGCATCAGCCCGCCGCGAGGCCGGACATCCTTCTCGACACTGGGCGCGTGGCGGCCCTCTACCAGAAGCGGGCGGGTGAGACGCTGATCGTCTCCTTCGCGCCCCGGCAGGAGCGCCCTTCCATCTGGGGGCAGTCCTTTCTCGGCCGCTTCGGCGTCTCGCTGCTGGGGCTGACGGATTATCATGCCAGCTGGTTTCCCGAGCAGGACATGGCGCAGATCCTGCCGCGGCTGGAGGGGCTGCTGGCCGGCTACCGCCGCGTGATCCTGTATGGCTTCAGCATGGGGGCCTATGCCGCGCTGAAGTACAGCGGCCGCCTGCGGGCCGGCGTGACGCTGGCCTTCTCGCCCCAGTTCTCCATCGAGCCCGGCCGTGTCGGGCATTTCGATCATCGTCGCACCCGTCTCTTCCACCGCCCGGAGCTGCATGACGGGATGCAGATCGTGCCCGGCGATCTCGCCGGCCAGGCCGTGCTGTTCTTCGACCCGCTGTTCCGCGAGGATGCCAGCCACGCGGCGCTGATCGCGCAGGCGGGACCGGTGGCCTGCGTTCCCACGCCCTTCTCGCGGCATGATTCCATCCGTTTCGCCGTCAGCACCGGGCTGGTGGAGGACCTGCTGCGGGAGGCCGTGCGGCAGGGCGGGGTGGATGCAGGCGCGGCGCGGCGCCAGCGCCGGGCGCGGCGCCTGCTCTGCCCGGATTACGTGCGGGCGGTGGCCGGCCTGCTGGACCGCCGGAGCGGCCCGGAGAGCGGCATGTGGCTGCTGGGCCGCGCTCTGGCGGCGGGCAACGACGCGCCCGCCCTGCATCTGGAGCATGCGGAGCGCCTGCTGGACGAAGCCCGCGTGGCCGAGGCCGAGGCCGCCCTCTGCGCCCTGCCCGAGACGCTGAAGCCCGCCCAGCAGGCGGTGCTGGCCGATGTGCAGCGCCGCCTCGCCCTGCACACCGGCCAGGATGCGCCCGACCCGCGCGCCTTTCCCGCCGGGGATGCGGCCTGGGCCGAGACGGCCGAGTTCGTCCGCCAGCGCCGGCTGCCGGGTGAGACGGTGCTGGCGCCCGCCTCCTTCGGCACGATCCTGGAAGGCTGCGCGGCGGCGCTGCCGGAGGCAGCGAGGCCGGACTGGGCCGTGGTCCGCAAGAGCGCCATGGCCGGCCTCGGCCATCCCCGCCTGCGGGAGCTGGCGCGCAACACCACGCCGGTCTTCGCCAATGCCGAGTTCGTGGTCTGGGCGCGCCAGCCCAGTTTCGGCATGGTGGATCTGCGCGGCACGCCCGAGGTGCGGGCCATGCTGCGCGACATCGAGGGGATGTGGGGCGAGATCGGCGCCTGAGCGCCTACTTCCCCCGCGCGCGCGGCCGCTCGAACACCACCACCGCCTCCAGCTGCGCCGACCACAGGAACTGGTCGATCGGCGTGGCCTGCGCCACGCGCCATCCGGCGGCGTGCAGCAGCTTGCCGTCGCGCGTCAGCGCCGTGGGATTGCACGAGACGTAGATGATCCGTTGCAGCGCGCTGCGTGCGAGCGCCGGCATCTGCTCGGCGGCGCCGGCGAAGGGCGGGTCCAGCACCAGCGCCGCGAAGCTCTCCAGCTCCTTCGCGCTCAGCGGCTGCCGCGCCAGGTCCCGCCGCGTGGCAGTGACGCGGCCGCCCGCCTTGCGCGCCGCCGCGTCCAGCGCCGCCACGGCCTCCGGCGCCCCCTCGAAGGCGGCGACGCGGGCGCGCTCCGCCAGCGGGAAGGAGAGGGTGCCAAGCCCGGCATGCAGCTCCGCGATGCGCGCCTTGCCGGTGAGCTTCGGCAGGCCATCCAGCACCGCCGCGACGATGGCGGCCTCGCCCTGTGGCGTGGCCTGCAGGAAGGCGCCGGGCGGCGGCGCCACGCTCACGCCCGCGAAGGCGATGCCCACCGAACCAAGCTGCGCCAGCGTCTCTGTGGCGCCGCCCTTCAGCCCGGCGCCGGCGATGCGCGGGATGCCCTGCGCGGCGGCGAAGGCGGCCAGCGCGGTGCGCTCCTGCACGCCGGGGGCGCCGTCCAGCCGCAGCAGCAGGTCCGGCCCCGTGTCCAGCAGGTTCAGCACCGCCGAGCCCTCGCGGCGGAAGGATTGCAGCCCGCGCAGCAGCGCCCGCAGGGGCTCGAACAGCGCCACCAGCGCCGGGTCCAGCACATGGCAGGTGGAGAGGTCCTCCACGGCGCCGCTGCCGCGGCCGTGGAAGCCCAGCACCACGCTGCCATCCGGGCGGCGGCGCAGCGCCAGATCGGCCCGGCGGCGGGTGGCGGGGGGCGTGACGCGGGTCTCGGCCACTGGCGCATCCTCGAAGCCGGCACGGGCGAGGGCCTCGGCCAGCCGGTCCCGCTTCCAGGCGGCATAGGGGGGGATGTCCCAGTGCTGCAGCACGCAGCCGCCGCAGGGGCCGAAATGCGGGCAGGGGGGCGCCACACGCTCGGGGCTCGGGGAGAGCACCACCGGGCCTTCCGGGCGCACCACCTCGCCAGGGAGCACGCCGGGGAGGAACAGGCGGGCGCCGTCCGGCGCGGTGGCCACGCCATCGCCGGCGGCGCCCAGGGCCTCGATCGTCACTTGCACCGGCAGCATCCCTTCAAACGCAACAAGGGGGGCTTTGCCCCCCTTGGAAACCCCCGACCAGGAACCTGAGGTTCCTGGACCTCCCCTTTGTTCAGCCGAAGGCGTTCAGGCCGGTCTGGGCACGGCCCAGGATCAGCGCGTGCACGTCATGCGTGCCCTCGTAGGTGTTCACCGCCTCGAGGTTCATGACGTGGCGGATGACATGGTACTCGTCGGCGATGCCGTTGCCGCCGTGCATGTCACGCGACACGCGGGCGATGTCGAGCGCCTTGCCGCAGCTGTTGCGCTTGCAGAGGCTGATCATCTCCGGCGCCACGCGGTGCTCGTCGAACAGCCGGCCGAGGCGCAGCACGCTCTGCAGGCCCAGCGTGATCTCGGTCTGCATGTCGGCCAGCTTCTTCTGGACGAGCTGGGTGTTGGCCAGCGGGCGGCCGAACATCTTGCGCTCCATGGTGTAGGTGCGCGCGGCGTGCCAGCAGAACTCGGCCGCCCCCAGCGCGCCCCAGGCGATGCCGTAGCGGGCGCGGTTGAGGCAGGAGAACGGGCCCTTCAGCCCCTTCACGTCCAGCCGGTTCTCCTCCGGGACGAACACCTCCTCCATCATGATCATGCCGGTGGTGGAGGCGCGCAGGCTGAACTTGCCCTCGATCTTCGGCGCGGTCAGGCCCTTCATGCCCTTCTCGAGCACGAAGCCGCGCACGTCGCCCGCATCGTCCTTCGCCCAGACGACGAAGACATCGGCGATCGGGGAGTTGGTGATCCAGGTCTTGGAGCCGGAGACCAGGTAGCCGCCATCCACCTTCTTGGCGCGGGTGCGCATGGAGGAGGGGTCGGAGCCGGCATCGGGCTCGGTCAGGCCGAAGCAGCCGACCAGCTCGCCCTTCTGCATCCCCGGCAGCAGCCGGTCCTTCAGCGCGTCCGTGCCATAGGCCCAGATCGGGAACATCGCCAGCGAGGACTGCACCGAGAAGGCGGAGCGGTAGCCGCTGTCCACGCGCTCCACCTCGCGGGCGATCAGCCCGTAGGAGACGTAGTTGACGCCGGCGCAGCCATGGCTGTCGAGCGTCGCGCCCAGGAAGCCCATCTCGCCGAACTCGTTCATGATCTCCCGGTGGAAGACCTCGTGGCGGTTGGCCTCCAGCACGCGCGGGAACAGCTTCTCCTGGCAGTAGTCGCGCGCCGCGTCGCGGATCATGCGCTCATCTTCGGAGAGCTGGTCTTCCAGCAGCAGGGCGTCGTCCCAGACGAAGCTCGGCTTGGCGGCTTGGGTCACGACATTCATGGGGTTTCTCTCCTGCTGGTGCCGGCCCTGCTGGAGCCGGTGTGGGCGCGCATGGGGCCCGGACGCCGATATCGATGGCGGAGAGTGGCCCCGTTGTCCCCGCGCGGCAATCGCCGCCGCCCGCCCCGCCCGTAGCTTCGGGAGGGCCGGGCGGCGCGGTTCGGTCTCAGGCGGCTTCCGCCCCCCGCTCGCTGTCCAGCTCGGCCGGCGACTCGGCGGCGCCGGTATCGCGCTGCGGGCGCGGGATCGGGATGAGCATGAAGGCGGGGACCATGTCGCCGAAGCCACGCACTGGCGGGCCCAGATCGTCCCGCTCGCGGCGGTTGTCCTCGCGCCGGTGCTCGCGGCGGCGGTCGTCCCGGTCGCGCGGAGCGCGTGCCTCGTCCCGCTCGCGCGGAATGCGGGCTTCGTCCCGCTCGCGCGGAATGCGGGCTTCGTCCCGCTCGCGCGGAATGCGGGCTTCGTCCCGCTCGCGCGGAGCGCGTGCCTCCTCGCGCTCGCGCGCGGGGCGGGCCTCCTCGCGGCGTGGGCCGTGCTCGGCGCCCGGCTCCGCCTCGGGGCGCAGACGATTGGCGCCGCGGCGAACGATCTCCTTCTCGCCGCGCTCCTTCTCGCCACGGTCCCTCTCGCCCCGGCGCGGCTCGGCGGCACGGCCGCCCTTGCCGGCGGGCCGGCCACGACCACGCCCGCCACGCGGCGCGGCGGCGGCCTCGGCCAGCTCCTCCTCCGTCACCGGGTCCAGCCCGGGGATCTCGATGCGCGGGATCGGCTTGCCGGTCAGCTTCTCGATCGCCTCCACCAGCTTCACGTCATCGGCGGTGGCGATGGTGTAGGCGCGGCCCTCGCGGCCCGCCCGGCCGGTGCGGCCGATGCGGTGGACATAGTCCTCGTCGCGGAACGGCACGTCGAAGTTGAAGACGTGGGACAGGCCACCGATGTCGATGCCGCGGGCCGCCACGTCGGAGCAGACCAGCAGCTGCAGCTCGCCCGCCTTGAACTTCTCCAGCGTCGCGAAGCGCACGGACTGCGGCAGGTCGCCATGCAGCGCGCCGGCGGCGAAGCCGTGCTTGCCCAGGCTCTTGTGCAGGATGTCCACGTCGCGCTTGCGGTTGCAGAAGATCAGCGCGTTCTGCACGTCCTCGCTGCGGATCAGCCGGCGCAGCGCCTCGCGCTTGTCGTGCGGCTGCACCAGGGCGAGGCCGGCGGTGATGGTGGTGGCCACCGAGGCGGGGGCGGAGACGGTGATGGTCTTGGGGTTCTGCAGGAAGGCATCGGCCAGCCTGCGGATCTCGGGCGCCATGGTGGCGCTGAAGAACAGCGTCTGGCGCAGCGGCGGCAGCATGGAGACGATGCGCTCGACATCGGGGATGAACCCCATGTCCAGCATGCGGTCCGCCTCGTCGATCACCAGCACCTTGCAGTCGGCCAGCATGACGCGGCCGCGGTCGAACAGGTCGAGCAGGCGGCCGGGCGTCGCGATCAGCACGTCCACGCCCTTGTCCAGCACGTCCCGCTGGTCGGACATGCTCTCGCCGCCGATCAGCAGGGCATGGTTCAGCTTCATGTGCTGGCCGTACTTGACGAAGTTCTCGGCCACCTGCAGCGCCAGCTCGCGCGTCGGCTCCAGGATCAGGCTGCGCGGCATGCGCGCCTTGGCCCGGCTGCCGGCCAGGATGTCCATCATCGGCAGCACGAAGCTGGCGGTCTTGCCGGTGCCCGTCTGGGCGCAGCCCATCACGTCGCGGCCCATCAGCACCACCGGGATGGCCTGCTCCTGGATCGGCGTGGGGTGCACGTAGCCGGCCTCGGACACGCCGCGCAGCAGGGCCTCGGACAGCCCCAGATCCTCGAAGGTGGCGCGCGGCGGCTCCGGCTCGGCGGGCGAGACAGCGGCCTCGGCCAGCTCGGCGGGCGGCACGGCGGCTTCGGCCGGCACGGGGGGCGTGGCCGGGTTGGTCATGGCATCGGAAAGCTCGTCTTCGGCCACGCGGGGCGCGGTCACGTCAGGCTGATCGCTCAAGGGCAGTCGGTTCCTTCGCCGGCATGCGGCGGGATGTGTGCGGGCGGCCACGCGAAAGCCACGCGGCCAATCTCCGGATCTCCGAGACCCGCATATGCGCCGCTCGCACCGGCTTGGCAAGGTTTTCCACCGCTCGCCGGGCCATTCCCTGCCGCATTTGGTGTGGTTGCCGGCTCGGCGCCAGGGGCGTAACAGCAGGAGCGTGATGCCGAACCGACACGACCTGCTGCTGCTGCCCGGCCTGCTGTGCGACGCGCGGCTGTGGCGCGACCCGATCGCGGCCCTGGCCGACCTGGCCGAGTGCCAGGTGGCCGACCTGACCCTGGACGACACGCTGCGCGGCATGGCGCTGCGCGCGCTGGAGGCGGCGCCGCCGCGCTTCGCCCTGGCCGGGCTGTCGATGGGCGGCTACGTCGCCTTCGAGATCCTGCGCCTGGCGCCGGAGCGGGTGACGCGGCTGGCGCTGTTCGACACCTCCGCCCGCCCCGACACGGAGGAGGCGGCGCGCCGCCGCCGCGGCCTGATGGCGCTGACCCGCACCGGCCAGTTCCGCGGCGTCACGCCCCGGCTGCTGCCCAGCCTGCTGCACCCCGACGCGGTGGAGGGGCCGCTCGGCCACGAGGTGCGCGCCATGGCCGACCGGGTGGGGCGCGAGGCCTTCCTGCGGCAGCAGCTGGCCATCCTGCAGCGCCCCGACTCCCGGCCGATGCTGCCGGAGATCCGGCTGCCCACCCTGGTCGCGGTGGGGGAGCAGGACATCCTGACCCCGCCCGAACTGGCCGAGGAGATCGCCGCCGGCATCCCCGGCGCGCGGCTGGAGCGCATTGCGCAATCGGGCCACCTGCCGACGATGGAGCAGCCCGCCGCGGCTGCGGCCCTGATGCGGGGC
>NZ_JCACVY010000055.1:0-23619 GCF_058833935.1 Roseomonas sp. TS2
TCCTGATAAAAATCATGAGATTTCTGTCCGCTTCTCCTATCGGAGAAAGCGGACGCAGTCTTGTGCCCTTCCTCTCCCTTGGGAAGCTGTTTACCGTCAAACTTGAACAAGACGGTGAACGGGGCGGACCTGCCCTGCTTCCGGCGCCGCACGCAGGGAGATTGTATTGGGAATGATGGCTTACCGCCTCTCCAGACCCGTGGCGCCCATGCTGGCCCTCACCATGTCCATGGCCTTGGCTGGTTGCGGCCTGACGATCGAGCGGGCGGCCGAAATCGAGCAGCGCCAGCAAGCCTTGGCCGCTGCGGAGGCACGGGCCGCAGCGCTGGACCAGCGCGTCGCGGAGATGGAAAAAACCCTCGCCGATCAGCGTCAGGCCCAGCAGGATCTTACCTCGTTGACCGAACAGCTGGCCCAGGCCCGCAGCGCCCGCAGCGTGGCGGAGCAGGCCCGTAGCGCGGCCGCTCGCCGGGCTGCCGCCATTCGCGCCGAGATTACGGCTGGCGAGCAGCGCCTCGGCACATTGTCGCGCGGCAGCGAAGGCGAGAATGAGCGGCTGCAGCGGTTGAGCACGGAGCGGAGCCAGGCTGAGGCAACTCTGGCGTCTCGCCAGCAGGCCTTGCGTGAAGCCGAAGCACAGCTTCAGCAGACGCGGCAGGCTGCCACGTCCGCCGAAGGAGAGCTGACCAGCCGAACGGCTGCGGTGGCCGAAGCCCGTGCGCGCCTTCAGGAAGCCACCCAGGCCACCGAGCAGGCCAATTCCCGGCTGCAGGGGCTGGAGCGCCGCTGGGCTGAGCTGACGGGCCGCTCGCAGCAGGAAGAGGCCCGCCTGGCCACCCTGCGGCAGAATCTTACCAATGAAGAAGCTGCCCTGACGCGCCAGCGCGCGGAGGCTCAGCGGTTGCAGGACGAACTTTCGCGGCAGACAGCCGCGCGAGATGTGGCCACGGCTTCTGTCGCCAGCCTGAACAGCCGCCGCACCGAACTCGACAACGCCATCCGCAACGCCGAAACCCAGCTTACCGGCCTGCGTCAGCAGGCTTCCACCGAGCAGCGCCGGCTGGACGAGATTCGCAGCGCGGCCGAAGCAGCGGCTCGCACCAGCGCGGAGCATGATCGCCAGCGTGCCGAGGCGGAGCGCCAGTTGCGCGGTGTCCAGAGCGAACTGGAGACGGCGGAGGCAGCCTTGGCCGCCCGCAATTCCGCCGTGGCTGAAGCTGAAACCCGGCTGGCGCAGGCCCGTAGCGAGACAGACCGCAACAATGCCGCACTGCGCGGCCTGCAGGAGGAAGCCTCCCGCCTGACCGCCGCCAACGAGGCCTTGCGCCGCGAAGGCGGCGAGCTCGAACAGCGTCGCCAACGCCTGGCTGAGCAGGTGCAATCCGCCGAGCAGCGGCTGCGCAGCCTGGAAAGCACCGTCGAAACGGTCCAGCCGCGTCCGGTCTCTCCGCAGATCTCTCCCGCGCCTGCGCCGGAGACGCCCGCTCCGGCCGAGGTTCCTGCGGCACCCCGCTGACACGGTATCCTGCCGGCCACACCCAGCCTGCGGCCGGCAGGCCGATGCTTCTCTTCTGTCCGCGCCGCACACAGTTCATGCCTGCTCAAGCTGTGGCGGCATGGCCGGCTGCACGAGATCGTGCGGGTTTGTGGCGCCTCCTTCGCTCTCCCGTCTGCGACCATCATCGGAATGCGTGGTTTATCTCCACGTCGGATTGGCCTTGCCCTGACCGGCAAGGCTGTCCGGTGCCGGAGGGTCCATGTTCCGCAGTGCGTTCGAGACCGCGACCAGGATTCCTGGAGCCTGCAGTGCCAGGGCCGGATCAGTTGCGGTCGCAGGGGTTCCTGGCAATCTGACCGGGCCCCTCCGGCGCGCCAGAGACCGGGTATGCCGTACCTCTGCCTTATCCGAGGAGAGCATCGGCACTTCGGCCGTCTCCCTGATCGCTTGAAGCAGGCGCGAGGATTTTTCCCATTCCCCGGATTGTCTCACGTTGGCCTGTCCGGCCTTTCCACGCAGCACACACCAGCCCGGAGTCACCATGACCATGATGAATTCCGCACTCATTCCTCTGGCCGTGATCATTGTCGTCGCCGTTGTCCTTCTCGGCCTTAACCATGCCGAGTTCCGGGCGGTGTTCCGCCGCCGGCGAAATCCGCCGCAGGCGCAGAACGACAAGGCCAAGTAGCGTACAACCTTGCCTCTCGACGCCGAGGCGCATCGCAGAAAGGCTGGAACCTTTCAGCAGGGACGCGGCTATGCCAACCGGTAGAGCGGCTTGGCGGCACGAGGCCTGGCCGGAGTCTCCTGGCCTGCCGAGCCGCCTGGGAATCCGAGCCGAGGTTGAACCCGACGCATGGTCGCCGATGCCACGCCTGCCTTGTTCCGCAGCTTTTTCCTCGGCGGATTTGAATGTTCCACGCACCGCCGGCGTGACGGCCGAAGGCTGGATCTTCTCGCCGGGACCAGACACGACAGGCTGGCTGCCGCCGACTACCAGGCTCTGCGCGAGCACGGCATCGCCGCCGCGCGCGATGGCCTGAGATGGCACCTGATCGAACAGGCACCCGGCGAATACGATTGGTCCAGCGTCCTGCCGATGCTGCGGGCGGCAGAGACAGCCGGCGTGCAGGTTATCTGGGACCTTTGCCACTATGGCTGGCCGGATGATCTCGACATCTGGTCGCCCGCCTTTGTCGAGCGCTTCGCGACCTTTGCCGCCGCCGCGGCTCGGCTGGTGCGGAAGGAGACGGTAGCGGCGCCCTTTTACTGCCCGATCAACGAAATCTCTTTCTGGTCCTGGGCCGGGGGGGAGATGGGGCGCATCAATCCCGGCGCGCGGAGACAGGGTGGTGCGCTGAAGCGCCAGCTGGTGCGGGCCGCCATCGCCGCCATCCGGGCCATCCGCGCGGAGGACCCCCGGGCCCGCTTCATCACCGCCGAGCCGCTGATCCATGTCGTGGCGGGCACCAAACGCGCGGCGCGCCATGCAGAGACCTACCGCCTCTTCCAGTTCGAGGCGGTTGATCTGCTGAGCGGCAGGGCAGAGCCGGAGCTGGGCGGCGCTGCCGACCTGATCGACATCATCGGCGTCAACTACTACCCCGACAACCAGTGGTACCATGGCGGCCCGACCGTGCCGCTCGGGCACCATGCCTACCGCCCGCTCTCCGACATGCTCGCCGAGGCGCACCGGCGCTATGGCCGGCCGCTGCTGATCGCCGAGACGGGCGCGGAAGGATCGGCGCGGGCAGCGTGGCTGCACTATGTCTGCGCCGAGGTTGAGGCCGCGCGGTCGGCGGGGGTGCCCGTCGGCGGGCTCTGCCTCTACCCAGTGCTGGACTATCCCGGCTGGGACAATGGGCGCATCTGCCAGGCCGGGCTGTTCTCCATGGCTGGTCCCGCGGGGGAGAGGGCCGTGTTCCCGCCCCTGGCGCAGGAGTTGCGGCGCCAGCAGGAGTCCATGGGCCGGAAGTCCGAACATTCGCCGTCGCCCGATCCGGTGTTTTCATGACGGGAGGCCCTGCGGACAAGCTTCCCGAGGATGATGCCCGACGGCCGGCATACCTGCGTGCGCCCGGCGCCTTCATCCTGCGCTACCTGCGGGGCCGGCCGCTGCATTTCGCCGGATTGTTCATCATGGTCCTCGGCGCGGCATCCTGCGCCATCGGCCTGCAATATGTGACGAAGCTTCTGGTCGATGCCATGGCCGGCCCGCGCGAGGCCGTCGCCATCTGGACAACGGTGGCATTCTTCCTGGCGCTGATCGCCCTGGAGAGCATCCTGTGGCGGCTCAGCGGCTGGCTTGGCTGCCGCACCACCGTGGGTATCGGCGTCGATGTGCGCCTCGATCTGTTCGACTACCTGAACGGCCAGCCCATGCGCTACTTCGCCGAGAACCGGGCGGGTGCGCTGGGCCAGCGCATCACAGCCACTGCCGGGAACTTCGGCGCGCTGGTCAACACCGTCGTCTGGCGGGTGCTGCCGCCCTGCGTGGATTTCGCCGGAGCGCTGCTGGTGTTCAGCCTGGTGGACTGGCGGATGGCGGTGGTGCTCGGCGGCTTCGTGGTTCTCATCACGGCCGGGCTGATCCTGTTCGGCGAGCGCGGGCGGCCCCTGCACCGCCGCTATGCCCAGAAGGGCGGCGAGGTGGCGGGCGAGCTGGTCGACGTCATCGGCAACATGTGGGCGGTGAAGGCGTTCTCGGCCCGGGCGCGGGAGCGTGCCCGGCTGGCCGCCGGCTTCACCGCCGAGGCGGAGGCGCAGCGTGCCTCCTGGATGTACACGGAATGGGCCCGGCTGCTGCACGACGTGGCGTTGCTGGCCATGGCGGGATCGATGCTGTCCTGGGCGGTGACGCTGTGGAGCGGTGGCCGCATCACGCCGGGCGACGTGGTGCTGATCAGCACGCTGACCTTCCGCATCCTGCACGGCTCGCGCGAGATGGCGCTGTCGCTGGTCGACATGGCGCAGCAATTCGGCTTCATCGAGGACACCCTGCACGTCATCGCCCAGCCACAGACGGTGCGCGATGCCCCGCATGCGCAGCCTTTGCGTGCGGGAGAGGGAAGGGTGGAGTTCCGCGATGTGCATTTCTCCTACGGAGATGCGCGCGAGGCGGTCGATGGCCTGACCCTCTCCATTCCCGCAGGCCAGAAGCTCGGCATCGTGGGGCCGTCGGGCGCCGGCAAATCCACCCTGATCCATCTGCTGCAACGTCTCTACGACGTGCAACAGGGCGAGATCCTGATCGACGGGCAGGCCATCCGCGCGGTGACGCAGGACAGCCTGCGGGCAGCTCTGGCGGTGGTGCCGCAGGAGATCCTGCTTTTCCACCGCTCGGTGCGGGACAACATCCGCTTCGCGCGGCCTGACGCCAGCGAGGCCGAATTGCGGGCCGCCGCGCAAGCCGCCTGCTGCGATGGCTTCATCCGCCATCTTCCGCAGGGCTACGACACGCTTGTGGGGGAGCGGGGCGCGAAGCTGTCTGGCGGGCAGAGGCAGCGCATCGGCCTGGCGCGGGCCTTTCTGAAGCAGGCTCCCATCATCATCCTGGACGAGGCGACGTCGGCGCTCGACACGGAATCCGAGATCGAGGTCCAGCGCGCGCTGGTACGGATGGGGCGGGCGCGGACCGTCATCTCCGTGGCGCACCGCCTTTCCACGCTGAGCAGCTTCGACCGCGTCATCGTCATCCAGGGCGGCCGCATCGTCGAGGACGGGGCACCGGCGCTGCTGCGCGCGCAGGGGGGGCTGTTCCAGCGCATGTGGCGGCTGCAGGCAGAGGGGCTGTCGCTGGAGGAGGTGGACTGCTTGTCGATAATTCCTTGAAAGAAATGAGGCCGGGGCAGGAACCGGGGCCATAGGAGCGGGTTGCGGAGTGGTTCCGTTCCGCCCTTGCCAAGAGAGCCCCCCGCATGACCGCTGAGAATTCCGCTCCCGCCAAGAATCCATGGTCTGGTGGCAAGGCTCGTCCCCTGCTGGTCTGCTTCTCGCATCTGCGCTGGAATTTCGTGCAGCAGCGGCCGCAGCATTTGCTCAACCGCGCGGTTGCCGACCATCTCGTCATCTACTTCGAGGAACCTGTCTGGGAAGAAGGGCTGGAGACGGCACGGCTGGATATCCACGCGCAGCCGAGTGGCGTGCGGGTGGCGGTGCCGGTGCTGCCGGCCGGCCTCGGCGGCGACCAGGCCATCGAAGCGCAGCGCGGAATGCTCGACGAAGTTCTGGACGCGCATGCGGGCCAGGAGACGATCTTCTGGTACTATACCCCGATGGCGCTGCAGTTTGCCGGGCACCGCGAGCCGGACCTTTGCGTCTATGACTGCATGGATGAGCTCTCCGCCTTCCGTGGCGCGCCTCCGGAACTCGTCGCGCTCGAAGCCCGGCTGTTCGATCTGGCCGATCTGGTGTTCGCCGGCGGGCAGAGCCTTTACGAGGCGAAGCGCTCCCGCCATCCGAGCGTGCAGGTGTTCCCCAGCAGCATCGACAAGGCGCATTTCATCCGGGCGCGGCAGCCGGGCCGGCAGGATCCTGCCGACCAGCGCGACATCCCGCATCCGCGGATCGGCTTCTTCGGCGTCATAGATGAAAGGATGGATACGGCACTGGTCGCGCGCGTGGCCGCGCTGCGGCCGGAGTGGCACTTCGTGATGCTGGGCCCCGTGGTGAAGATCGACCCGGCCAGCCTGCCGCGCCTGCCGAACCTGCACTGGCTGGGCAGCAAATCCTATCAGGAGCTGCCCGCCTACCTGGCGGGATGGGATGCGGGGCTGATGCCCTTCGCGCTGAACGAGACCACCCGCTACATCAGCCCCACCAAGACGCCGGAATTCCTGGCCGCCGGCATCCCTCTCGTCTCGACCGCGGTGCGCGACGTGCAGCGCCCCTATGGTGCGCTGGGCCTGGTCGGGATCGCTGCGGGCGAGGCCGCGACGGTGCAGGCGCTGGAAGCCGCCATGTCCAGGCCCCGTGGGCCCTGGCTGGCCTCTGTCGATCGCTATCTCGCGGATCTGTCCTGGGATGCGACCTGGGGTGCGATGCACCAGCTGATGCGGCAGCGCGCCGAGCGCTCCCTTCCCATGGCCGTCACCGCCTCCGACCCGGCGGCCGGCACGGGGAGGCGGGTCCATGTTTGACTGGCTCATCGTCGGCGCCGGCTTCGCCGGCAGCGTGCTGGCCGAGCGTCTTGCCTCGCAGCGTGGCGACAAGGTGCTGGTGATCGACAAGCGCAGCCATATTGCCGGCAACGCCTATGACCGCCATGACGCGGCCGGCATCCTGATGCACCAGTACGGCCCGCATATCTTCCATACCAATTCGCAGGCCGTCTTCGACCATCTCTCGGCCTTCACCGAGTGGCGCCCCTACGAGCACCGCGTGCTGGCGCATGTGGACGGGCAGCTCCTGCCGATCCCGATCAACCGCACCACCATCAACAGCCTCTACGGCAAATCCTTCACCACCGAGGCGGAGACCGAGGCCTTCCTGCAAACCCTCGCCGAGCCGGTGGACGAGATCCGCACCTCCGAGGATGTGGTCGTCAGCCGTGTCGGGCGCGAGCTCTACGAGAAATTCTTCCGTGGCTACACCCGCAAGCAGTGGGGGGTCGATCCGTCGGAGCTGGACAAATCCGTCACGGCGCGGGTGCCGACGCGGGTCAACGACGATGACCGCTATTTCGGCGATCGCTACCAGTTCATGCCGGCCGCCGGCTATACCCGCATGTTCGAGCGGATGCTGGACCACCCTCGCATCACCGTCATGCTGAGCACGAACTTCGCCGATGTGCGCAAGCACATTCCGCACCGTCGTCTGATCTTCACCGGCCCGGTCGATGAGTACTACGATTTCCGGTACGGCCGGCTGCCCTACCGCTCGCTGCGCTTCGAGCATGTGACGCTGGACAAGCCATGGCACCAACCCGTGGGCGTGGTGAACTACCCGCAGACCGAGGATTACACCCGTGTCACCGAATACAAGCACCTGACTGGCCAGGAGCATCCGAAAACCAGCCTGACCTACGAGCGCTCCGCCGCAGAGGGCGAGCCCTATTACCCCGTGCCGCGCCCTGAGAATGCGCTGCTGTACAAGCGGTACGAGGCGCTCGCCGATGCGGAGCGGGATGTCTGGTTCGTCGGCCGGCTCGCGACCTACCGCTACTACAACATGGACCAGGTTGTGGGTCAGGCGCTGTCCACCTTCCGCCGGATCGAGGAGGCGTTGCCTGTTCCGCCGGCGGGCCGTCAGGTCGGGATGGCGGCTGCGGCTCCCTGAGGACGCCCGGCATGCCCCTGGACGCCACGCCGGCCCGGCCTGTCGAGGTCTGGGGCGGCGTCGAGGCCAGCATCGTCCGCATCGGCGAGCGCTGGCGCGACCAGGCGGTGGAGACCGGCCACCGGGCGCGGCCGGAGGATCTGGAGCGCATCGCGGCGCTGGGTATCGGCACGCTCCGCTACCCGGTGCTGTGGGAGAGCGTGGCGCCACGCCATCCGGAGGAGCGGGACTGGTCCTGGCACGATGAGCGCCTCGGCCGCCTGCGGCGGCTGGGAATATCGGTCATCGCCGGGCTGCTCCACCACGGCAGCGGCCCGCGCTACACCAGCCTGCTCGATCCGCTCTTCCCCGAGAAGCTCGCCACCCATGCGGAAGCCGTGGCCCTGCGTTACCCCTGGGTCCGGCACTTCACCCCGGTCAACGAGCCGCTGACCACCGGGCGCTTCAGCGGGCTCTACGGCCACTGGTACCCGCATCGCAGCGACGCGCCGGCCTTCCTCCGCGCCCTGGTCAATCAGTGCCGCGGCGTGGTGCTGGCCATGCAGGCCATCCGGCGCGTGACGCCGGAGGCCTCCCTGGTGCAGACGGAGGATCTCGGCCGCACCTTCGCCACGCCGCTGCTGCAGTACCAGGCGGCGTTCGAGAACGAGCGGCGCTGGCTTTCCTTCGACCTGCTCTGTGGCCGCGTCGGTCCACTGCACCGGCTGTACGCCTTCATGCGGGCGAACGGCATCGCCGCCGCCGAGCTGGACTGGCTGCGCGCGAATGCGCGGCCGCCCGACATTCTCGGCATGAACCACTACCTGACCAGCGACCGCTACCTCGATGAGCGCCTCGATGCCTATCCGGCCTCGGCGCAGGGCGGCAATGGCCGGCACCGCTATGCCGATGTCGAGGCGGTGCGCGTCGACCTGCCGGCCGGCGCCCTGGGGCCGGCAGCGAGGCTGCGGGAGTTGTGGGACCGCTACCGCCGGCCTGTCGCCCTCACGGAGGTGCACCATGGCTGCACGCGCGAGGAGCAGCTTCGCTGGCTGGCGGAAGGCTGGGATGCCGCCGTGGCGCTGAAGCGGCAGGGGGCGGATGTGCGGGCGCTCACGGTCTGGGCGCTGCTGGGGGTAAGGGACTGGAACTCCCTGCTTCTGCGGCAGGATGGCTTCTACGAGCCGGGCGCCTTCGACATCCGCAGCACGCCGCCGCGCCCCACCGCGCTGGCGGCGGCCACCGCCGCGCTGGCCAGCGGCCGGCGCTTCCATCACCCGGTGCTGGACACGCCCGGATGGTGGCGGCGGCCCGGCCGGCACTACGTCACCCCCGCAGGCGGCGTTCCGGACACGGTGCGTGCGGCCCCGCCGGTGCTGATCACCGGCGGGGCGGGGCGAATGGCGCGGGTGCTGGCGCGGCACTGCGCCATGCGCGGCCTGCCGGCCGTGGCGTTGCCGCGCGCTGCGCTGAATATCACCGATCCGGCCGCCGTGGAGGCCGCGCTGGCACGGCACCGGCCCTGGGCGGTGATCAACGCCGCCGGCCGTGGCCCCGAGGCCCGCGCGGCGCGCCCTGGCGAGGCCATGGGGGCAGGCGTCGTCGCGGCCGCCTGTGCCGCGTCGCGCCTGCCTTTCCTGCTGATCTCTGCGGCGCAAATCTTCGGCGGTGGGGGCTCGCGCGCCTTCACCGAGGAGGATACGCCCCTGCCACGCTGCCGCTTCGGCCACGACAAGGCGGCCGCCGAGGCGCTGGTCCTGGCGGCGCACCCCACCGCCCTCGTCATCCGTGCCGGCCGCCTCGTCGAGATCGGCGCCGGCGGCGGCGCGCCCGATACGCCGGCAGCGGCCGTCAGCCACATGCCCGATCTGGCGCAGGCCATGCTCGACCTGCTGGTGGATGGCGAAAGCGGCATCTGGCACCTGACCCACCCATCGGCGGAGCCATGCGCGGAGCCCGGGCCGGCACCGCCGGAGGGTGGCACCGTCTGCCTGGCCTCCTGCCGTGGCCATCTCATGCCGCCGCTTGACGCTGCGCTGCGGGCAGCGCTCTGGCCCGCCGCCCGGCCGCCCGTCGGCGCGGGCGAGGTCTTCCTGAACGGCAGCTCAGCATGAGGGCGGGCCCCGCGCCGGTTGGAACCGTCCTCCTCTGCCCAGGTTGAGTCGTCTCGGCCCGGCATCGCCGGGTGGAACAGGGAGACAGGATGTGAGCGACACGCAGCAGAAGGCGCAGGAAGTCTACATCGCTGGCCTGCGCAACCAGCACGGGGTGGAGAAGCAGGCGATCCAGCTGCTGGAACGGCAGGTGGGGCGGCTGGAGAACTACCCGGAGATGGAAGCGCGCATGCGCGCCCACATCGCGGAATCAGAGCAGCAGGCGCTGCGCATCGAGGAGATGCTCGCGAGCTTCAACACCAGCCATTCCACCGTGAAGGACACCGTGCTCCAGTTCATGGGGAACATGGCGGCGCTGGCGCATGCCCCCGCCTCCGACGAGGTGGTCAAGAACAGCTTCGCCAACTATGCGTTCGAGCATTACGAGATCGCTTCCTACAAGTCGCTGCTGACGCTGGCCGAGCTGGTGGGCCATCAGGCCGGGCTCAGCGCGCTGCGGCAGTCGCTGCAGGAGGAGGAAGCCATGGCGCAATGGATCGACGAGCATCTCGGCCCGACCACCTTGACCTATGTGCAGCGCGCCGCGCAGGGCTACACGGCGGGCGTCTGAGGCACGGCGCCGCGGGCCGCCCTTGCCGGCGCAGGATTGCCCGCGCCGGCATGGCGCAGCCCGTGCCTGCCGTCACGCGCCGGCCATCAAGCGCCGGCCAGGGTGGAGACGAGTCCCAGCACCAGGAAGCCCGCCGAGATGGCGGGCGCCGCGCGCGGCATGTAGCAGACCGATAGGACCAGCAGGTTGGCGGCCGCTGTCAGCAGGCCCAGCCAGAGCAGGGTTCCCATTCCCCATCCCTCCGCCAGGACCAGGGAAGCCAGGGCGGCTGCGAGCAGAAGGAAGCCGAGGCCGGACAGCAGCCTCCGCCGCCGGGGCGTGACGGCGCGTCGGCCCAGGATCTGCTCGTGATGCCGGGCCATCGCCAGGCACAGCGCGGTGAAGCCGGAATAGGCGAGGGCGAAGGCCATCATTGCGGAAGATCCGCCACGGGCCGCGCCGGGGCCTGACGGGCCGTCCGGCCGGACGGAGCCGGCGCCGGCCGGTGCCGCGCCACCTTCCAGCACAAGCCTGCCAGTATCACGCCGCATGCGAGCAGGCCCAGATCGAACCCCGCGCGCACCATGTCTCCGTCCTCCAGGGTCGCGAGGAGATGGCGCCCGGTCGAGACGGCGTTCAGCGCGGGCAGCAGCAGGAACCCGGCCGCCCCGGCGGCGAGCTGCTCGGCCCAGGCGCGGCGGCCCGGGCGGAACAGGGGGTGCAGCAGGCACAGGCCCCAGGCGATGAAGAAGACATGCACCTCCCACGCCGCGCGCTCCGCCATGCCGGATGGCAGCAGCCGGTTGGCCCAGAAGAAGGCGGCCATGGCGAATGGCAGGCCCGCTATGGCGGCGATGTTGAGGTGCTCGACCAGGCGCGTGCCGAACCCGATCCTGCCCTGCCGCGCCGCCTGCTGGCGTTGCTTCACGGCCCAGAGGATGCACCCGGTGGCCACCATCACGGTGCCGGCAAGGCCGGAGAGCAGAAAGAGAGCGCGCAGCAGGGGGCCGGCGAAGCGGCCGATATGCAGCCCGTACATCACGCCGCGCAGCTCGGCCGCGGGACGATCGGTGCCGCTGGCGTGAAGGAGAGCGCCGGTGGCACCGTCGAAGGTCAGGCTCTGCGCGTTGTTGGAGATCCGCGCGGAATCCGCGCGGACCAGCTGGATGGTGGCGCTGGAATCGCCCGGATTGGCCACGACGATGCGTCCGATCGCGCTGCCCGGCCAATGCCGCTGCGCCTCCTGCACGAGGGGGGCGATGGGCACGAGTGGCGCGGCGCTGCCGGTGCGCTGGCGCTGCGGCGGATTGCCGAAGGCCTCCGCGTTGAAGGCCGCGCGCTGGTCACCCGGATAGGCGGTCCCGACGCCCCAGGGCATCACCATCATCATGAAGAGCACCAGCCCGGTGTAGGTGATCATGAGGTGGTAGGGCAGCGCCAGGACGGCGCAGACATTGTGCCCATCCAGCCAGGAGCGCTGGCCCTTGCCGGGGCGGAAGGTGAAGAAGTCGGCGAAGATGCGGCGGTGCGTGATGACGCCGCTGACGATGGCCACCAGCATGAACATGGTGCAGATGGAGACGATCCAGCGCCCCCACAGCACGCTCACGTAGTGAAGCTGGAAGTGGAAGCGGTAGAAGAACTCCCCGCCCAGCGTATCCCGCGCCGCCACGGGCCGGCCGGTATCGGGGTCGAGGACCTCGCTGCGGAAGCCGCGCCCGCGTGCGGCCGGGTCGCGCCAGAAGACGCGGGTGGTGGTCTCCCGCGCATCCGGCAGGGTGATGAACCAGGCCGGCGAGGCGGGGGCGATTTCCTGCATGGCGGCCACCGCCACGGCGGCATTGTGCGGGCCGGGCCTGGACAGCGCCAGCTCCGGCCGCATCCAGTAGGAGATCTCCGGCCGCAGATACGCCGCCGTGCCGGTGAGGAAGACGGCGAAGAGTACCCAGCCGACCAGCAGGCCGGTCCAGGTGTGCAGCCAGGCCATGGACTGGCGGAAGCCATCCTTCACGGTAGGTGACCCTGCAGGAGGAAAAGGACCAGGGCGAGGCCCGCCGCCACGGCCGCGAGGCCCGCCCAGGCGCGCAGGACGCCCGGGGCGGCGAAGGCCCAGACGATGGCGGCGGCATAGACGGCGAAGCTGGCCATGGTCGCGGTCAGCACCGCCTCCGCCCGCGGCATGGGCAGGCCGAGGGAGAGCGCGGCGGTGAACAGCGCCGCGACGGCATAGCCGCCCCCCGCACCCGCCAGCACGCGCAGGGCGATGCCCATTGCCCGGCGCAGCGCCGCGCCCGGCGGAAGCCGGGTGCGGAACGCCCGGCCGGTCCCTGCGGGAAATCCCGGCATGGACCGGTCAGAACCGGTAGCGGACGGAGCCGGTGACGGTGCGGCCATAGCCATACCAGCAGCTGCTGTAGGCGAAGCAGCTGTTCACGTAGCGCGTGTCCGCCAGGTTGCTGACATTGACCGCCGCCTGCATCCCCTCGAGGTTCCGGCCGAGCTTGCCCAGGTCATAGCGCAGCGCGGCGTCGAACAGCGTGGCGGCGTCGACCTTGAAGGTGTTGGCGTCGTTGCCCCAGGAGGAGCCGAGATACCGGACGCCACCACCGAGGCCGAGGCCCTCCAGCCGGCTTCCCTCCGGCAGGGTGTAGTCGAGCCAGGCGGAGGCCGTGTGGCGCGGCACGCCCCAGGGCGTCTTGCCTTCCAGCGCCACGGTGGAGCCGGTACGGGCGGGGACGAAGCCGTCATCCACGCGCGCCGTGTTGTCGCTGCGGCTGAATTCCACATCCTGGTAGGCGTAGGCCGCCGTCAGGCTCAGCCCGGTCATCAGGCTCGCCTTGGCCTCCAGCTCGATGCCGCGGGAGGTCGTCTCGCCGGACTGGACGCTGAACTGCGGATTGGCCGGGTCGGTGGACAGCACGTTCTGCCGCACCAGGTCGAAGGCCGCGACACTCAGCAGGAGATTGGTACCCGGCGGCTGGTAGCGCAGGCCAACCTCGTACTGCCGGCCGCGCGTGGGGTCGAAGGGGTTGAGGAAGCGGTCGGTGCCGCTCTGCGGCTCGAAGCTCTCGCTGTAGCTCACATAGGGCGCGAAGCCGCTGTCGAAGAGATACACGGCGCCGACACGGCCGGTGAAGGCATGGTCGGTCTGGCGCGAGCTGCTGGTGCGCAGGCCGGTCGCGACGGCGCTGTTCTCGGTGGTGGAGTCCGACCAGTCGAGGCGGCCGCCGAACAGCAGCACCAGCCGCCCCAGCTTCACCTGGTCCTGCAGATACGCGCCGAGCTGGTTCTGCCGCTGGCTGCTGTAGGTGCTGAAGCCGGGCCAGAAGGTGGCCTGGTTGGCATAGGCCGGGCTGAACAGGCTCTGCCGGGGCAGCCTCTGCCCCAGCGGCGTGGTGGAGAGGGCGGAGCCCGTATAGGTGTCGCTCAGCACGCGGTAGTAGTCGAGGCCGGCCAGCAGGGTGTGCTGCAGCGGGCCGGTGCCGAAGCTGAACTGCGCTTGGTTGTCGATCGTGAAGACGTCGAAATCGGCATCCGTGCCGTAGACCGAGCGGACCAGGCTCAGATAGTCCTGCGTGATGCCGGCGCCATAGACGCTCCGGTACTCGCCCTTGGTGTGCAGGTAGCGGAAGTTCTGGCGCAGCGTCAGCCAGTCGCTGGCACGATGCTCGGCCAGATAGCCGGCCATGTAGTGCTCGCGGTTGGAGCGCTCCAGGTTCGGGTCGCCATCGTAGAAGCGGGTGCCGATGCGGCCGCGGGGGTTGTGGAGAACCGAGCCCCAGGCCGGCACGCTGCCGTAGGAGCCGGATTCCGGATCGCGCTGGTAATGCGCGAACAGGGTGATGCTGGTGTCCTTGCTCGGGCGCCAGGTGAGCGAGGGGGAGAAGAAGTAGCGGCGCTCCCGCGTTTCATCCAGCTCGCCATCGCCCTCGGCATAGGAGGCGATGAAGCGCCCGAGCCATTGCCCGTCCTCGTCCAGCTTCCCGCTGAAATCACCCGCCGCCCGGTAGCGGTCGCGCGTCCCCGCCTCCAGCAGCACCTCGCGGATGCGCTCCTCCGTCGGGCGCTTGGTGATGGCGTTGACGAGGCCGCCGGGCGGCGAGGCGCCGTAGAGCACCGAGGCCGGGCCGCGCAGCACCTCCAGGCGCTCCAGCCGGTAGGCATCGATGCTGGGATTGGCGTCGCGGCCGCCGGCCAGGCGCATCCCATCGAGGTAGGTCGCCGGCGAGTAGCCGCGCAGGGTCAGCTGGTCGAGGCGCACGGCGGTGGAGCCGCGCGTGTCGGTCACCGCGCCGGCGGTGTAGCGCAAGGCCTGGTTCAGGTTGCGCGCATTGCGCGCCCCGATGTCGTCCGCGGTGACGACGGAGATCGATTGCGGCGTCTCGATGATCGGCGTGTCGGCCTTGGTGCCCGAGGCGCTCACGCCCGCGACGAACCCCTGCACGGGGCTGTGCCCCCGCTCGATGCCTGCCTGCACATTCACCTCGGGCAGGACAATGCTGCCGGAGAAGGCCTCGGCCGCTGTTCCTTCCTGCGCCAGGGCCAGGGCGGCGGGCATGGCGATGGCTGCCGCGGTCAGGGCCATCAACGCGCCGGCGCGCCGCGCTGGGCCCGGCTGTTCACCTTCTGTCATGGAAAATCGCCCTTGCCGCCAATGTGCTAATGATAATCGTTCGCATAATCTTTCCGGGCTGTAACAGGCAAGGGTTCGGGTTACAATATCTCCGGTCCTGGGAGGCTGGCGCCTGCCGTGTGGCCGCCGCGCCACAGGGCCTGCGGGGCGATACTTCCTGAACCGGTCGGCAGGCAGCCCGCACCGGCGGAGGAGGAAGGGTGCGGTGGCCCGCCCTGGTCAGCGCCGGCCGGCTTCCGTGCCGGTGGCCGGGAGAGAGGCCGCGCCGCCGCCCATGCGCGCCCAGGTGCTATCCCGCCAGACGCGGTGGTGCACCAGCACCATGACGACATGCCCGGCCACGGCCGCCAGCAGCATCCAGGCCAGCAGGCCGTGCGCGAGATCTGCCGGCGCCATCAGGGCATCGATCCTCTCCCGCCCGCCCGGCAGGAGCGGCAGGCCGAACGGCGCGAAGGCCCGGCCGGACCCGTAGTGGCGCAGCAGCGCCAAAGCCGGCACGGCCAGCATCAGCCCGTAGAGCGCCAGATGGCCAAGCCGGGCCGCCTGCCCGGCAAGGCCCGCCGCATGGCGCGGCCGCCGCCGCAGGTTGAGCAGGCTCCAGGCGCCACGGGCGAGCACCAGTACGAACAGCAGGCTGCCGACGCTGACATGGCTGCCGACCATGAAGGCCGTCACCGGGGAGCGGCCGACCGTGAGCCGCACCGCCATTCCGGCGAACTGCCAGAGGAAGAGCAGGGCCATGCCCCAGTGCAGCAGGCGGCTGACCAGGCCGTACCGCGTCGGATCGTCACGCCATCGCACGGGCAGCAGGCTCCTGTTCCGTCATGAGGACCGGGGCTGCGAGCCGGCCGCCGCCCGTCCTGCCATGGGGCCGGCAGGCTGGGGGCAGGGCAGGGTGGCGGTGCGGCCTAGGTCTGGGTGCCGCCATTGACCTGCAGCATCTGCCCGTTGATGAAGGCTCCCGCCTCCGAGGCGAGGGTACGGGCGAGGGCCGCCACCTCGGCCGGGGTGCCGAGCCGGCCCGCCGGGATGCGCGCCAGCACCGCCGGCGGTCCCTTCGCCGTATCCTCCCCGTCCTTGGCGGTGGGGCCGGGCGAGATGGCGTTCACCGTGATCCCGTGCCGGCCGAACTCCTTGGCCAGCGCCTTGGTCAGCCCCCACACCCCGTGCTTGGCGACGGAGACGGCGGCGTGCCCGTCATAGCCCTGGATGGCGTTCATGCCGGTGAAGCTGATGATGCGGCCCCAGCCGCGCGCCAGCATGCCGGGCAGGCATTCCCGCGCCAGCCAGCGCGCCGCCTCCATGTCGACGGAGAGGACCTGGCGCCAGGTCTCCTCCGTGGTGTCGAGGAAGGGGACGGCGGGGCGGATCGCCGCGTTGTTCACCAGCACATCGGCCGGCCCGAGGCCCGCCGTGGCCTCCGCCACGATCCGCGCGCAATCCTCCGCGCGGCCGACATCGCCCATGACCACCAGCGCGGCCACGCCCAGCGCCCGCGCCTCCTGCGCCACGGCCTCGCAGGCTGCGCGGTCCGACGAGCCGTTGATGACGACGTCGAAGCCGTCCTGCGCCAGGCCCAGCGCCACAGCACGGCCGATGTTGCGGCCTGAGCCGGTGATGAGCGCGACCTTGCGTGTCTGGGCCATGGAACCGTTTCTCCCTCCGCGATGATGCGGCGGCGCGCAGTCTATGGGCCCCGCCCCGCCAGGGCCAGCCGCGGAGGGCCGGTCAGGCGGCATCCTGCCAGGCGAAGGCGAGCGGCGCCTCGCGGAAGGCGAAGCGGTCCAGATGCCGCTCCACGACGCCTTTCAGGCCCGCAAGCTGGCCCTCGGCGCTGGCGGCCAGGTGGCATTCCAGCCCGTCGGCGCGGGCGTGCAGCCGCAGCGTGGCGGCATCGGGCCAGTCCGCCCCCCGCGCATCGCGCGGGAACACGATCTTGCCCTCGTCGGCGGTGAACTCCACCGCGAGGTTGTGGCTCCAGTGCTTGCAGAGCTGCTGCAGGTAGCGGCTCGCATGGGCGGTGGGCACGGTGGCCCGGCTCTCGAAGCGCATCGGCTTTCTCCCAAGGATGGAGAGGGCTGTGGCCGCCCGGCGCCGTGGCGGGGCCGGGCTGGCGGGCATGGGGGGCTGGATCCCCGGTCGTTCCCCGGCCATGCGGGGCGTCAGGGCGAAGCCGGCGCCGTGCCGCGCAGGTCGGTCCAGTAGGTGCCCTGCATGGGGATGGCGAGGAACTCTGCGTTCAGCGCGGCCACCGTCGCCGCCGGGTCGAGATCGGCGCAGCGGGCGGGGTGGAACCAGCGGGCCAGCGCCTCCAGCATGACGATGTGGGCGGGCGTGTCGTTGAAGCCGTGCCAGATGGCATGCGCCCGGCCCGCCTGCACGGCGGGCAGGACGTCCAGCCTCTCGCGCTGAAGCACGGCGGCCAGCTCCCGCCGCGCCGGCGCCGCCTCCACCCCCGTGCCGAGCGGGATGCCGCCACGGCCGCCATACGGCCCGCCCGTCGCGACATACACCGCCGGGTCCTGGCTCAGAATGTATTCGAGGGAGAGCTGGCCGACATTCCCCGGCAGCGTGTCGGCGCCGATATTGTGCCCGCCGGCGAAGCGCACGATGGAATCGAACGCTCCTCGCCCCGGCGAGGCGCAGCAGGCCGTGCCGCCGGCATGGGCATGGACGAAGACGCGCGGCCTGTCCTCCCCAAGGCCGGCGAGGCGGGCCGAGATGCGCTCCATGCGCGCCATGTAGAAGCGGTCGAACGCCGCGGCGCGCTCCTCCAGCCCCAGCACCTGGCCCAGTATGGCCATGCTGCGCCGCGTGTCGCGCATCGGGTTGCTGAAGAAGTCGATGACGATGGCCGGGATGCCGGCGGCGGCGAGCCGGTCCAGCACGCTGTCCGTCTCCGCGCGCAGCGCGCCGCCGCTGACGATCACCGCATCCGGCTGCGCGGCCAGGATGGCCTCGAGCGAGAGGCTGGCATTCTGGCCCGCCCGCGCGACGACGGGGATGGCGTCAGCGCGCGGGAAGCGGGCGCGCAGCACCGCGTAGTCCGGCGGGTTCATGGTGCGCAGGTCGTCGCCCCAGCCGACGAGGAGGGAGACCGGGTCGGGGTGGAGCAGCCCCATCGCCAGCACGTGCCGCGCCTGCGCCAGCACCAGCCGCCGCGCTGGGCGGGGCAGGGTGACGGTGCGGCCGCGCAGATCCGTCACGCGGATGGGCGACTGGGCGCGCGCCCGGGTGGGCATCAGGGCAGGCAACAGGGCGGGCGCGGCCAGCAGGGGCAGGGCCAGGGCATTGCCGAGAAGGGTGCGGCGGTTCATGCGGGGTCTCCTGCCCGGGGGAGGGCGAAGCGGGGGGCGCGGATCAGGGCGTGCAGCCGGGCGGAGCCATGGTCCTCGCCCGGGAACTCGGTGAATTCCACGGCCAGCCCGGCGCCGCGCAGCAGCGCGGCCAGCTCGCGGGCATTGCCGATCATGCGGCGGGCGGCGCGGATGGCGCCGCGCGGGCCTTCGTCGCTTTCCTCCTGCCCGCCCACCGTCACCAGCAGGCGGGTGCCGGCCGCCGCGGCGGGTGGCCGCGCGGCGAAGCGCCGGGCGGCGTCCAGCATCGCCCCCTCGCCCCACCACAGGGAGGGGCTGGCGATGACGAGGCTGCGGAACAGGCCGGGGCGCGCCAGCAGGGCGTGCAGCGCGAACAGCCCGCCCAGCGAATGGCCGAACAGCGAGAGCTGCCCCATGTCCACCGGCTGGCGGCGGGCCAGGGCGGGCAGCAGCGCCGCCTCGATGAAGCCGAGGAACGCCGCCGCGCCGGAGGTGGCGGGGTCGGTGCCCGGCAGCGCCGGCGTGTAGTCGCGCTGGCGGGCGGCAGGCTCGTAGGCCGCGCCCCCGGGGTGGCCGAGGCCCAGGATCAGCGCCGGAGCGGGCCGGCCGGGCGTGTTGCGCCAGGTGAGGGCGCGGTAGGAATCCACCGCCGCGCCGAAGCCGGCATTGGCGTCCAGCACCAGCAGCACGGGGTAGCCGGCGGGCGGCGGCGGCGCCTCCGGCCAGGCGAGATAGGCACGGTGCCGCCGTGCCGGGTCGGCCCCCGCCGGCATGTCCCACCAGGCGGTGCGCGGCAGCGTGACGGGCGCGTCCTCGGCCTCCGGGGGCGGGAAGGGCTGGCTCATAGGCCGAGATGCTCCTGGACGAAGGGGCGGTCGGCGAGCAGGGCGCCGGACGGGCCGTCGAAGACGATGCCGCGCCCGGCCAGCACCACGGCGCGCGGACAGAGCCGCAGGGCGAGGGGGAGGTTCTGCTCGGCCAGCAGCACCGTCAGCCCCTCCGCCCGCAGCCGCCCGACATGGTGCAGGATGATCTCCTCGGCCATCAGCGGCGCCAGGCCCTCGCTCGGCTCGTCCAGCACCAGCAGCCGGGGCTGGGTGAGCAGGGCGCGGCCGATGGCCAGCATCTGCCGCTCGCCGCCGCTGAGGGCGCTGCTGGAGGTGGCGCGGCGTTCCGCCAGGCGCGGGAACAGGGCGAGGACGCGCTCCAGCGTCCAGGCGCCGCGCGCGCCGCGCAGCGTGGCGAGGCGGAGGTTCTCCGCGACGGTCAAATTGGGGAACAGGCCGCGCCCCTGCGGCACCAGCGCCAGGCCGAGCCGGGCGATGCGATGGGTGGGCCAGCCCGTCACGTCCTGCCCCATCACCCGCACCGTGCCGCCGAGGCGGGGGCCGAGGTTGAACAGCGCCTGGGCCAGGGTGCTCTTGCCGGCGCCGTTGCGGCCGAGCAGGGCCACCGCCTCGCCGGCGCGCAGCTCCAGCGAGAGGCCGCGCAGCACCTCCACCGCGCCGTGATGCGCGGACAGGCCGGAGAGGGCGAGCAGCGGGGTGCCGGGCATCGCGCCGTGCATCAATCCGCGAGGCTCCCGAGATAGGCGGCGCGCACCGCCGCATCCGCCCGCACCGCCTGTGGCGTGCCGGTGCGCAGCAGCCGGCCGAGATGCATGACCGCGATGCGGTCGCAATGGCCGAAGACGATGTCGATGTCATGCGCGATGAGCACGAGGGCGGTGCGGGAATCATGCCGCCGGACGATGCGCAGCAGCCGCTCCGCCTCGGCCTGGGAAAGCCCGGCGGTGGGCTCGTCGAGCAGCAGCAGGCGCGGCTCCAGGGCGAGCGCCATCAGCAGGTCGGCGATGCGCTGCTCGCCATAGGAGAGGTCGGCCATGCGCTCGTCGCCGCCGCGCGGCAGGCCGCTCTCGGTCAGCAGGCGCTCCACCTTTGCCTCCGCCTCCGCGTGGCAGGCCCGCGCGCCCAGCCAGCGCAGCCCATGCCCGGCGCGCTGCCGCGCCGCCATGGCGATGTTCTCGCGCAGGCTGAGCGCGGGGAAGACCATCGCCTTCTGGAAGGTGCGGACCAGCCCGAGCGCGGCGCGCCTGTCCGGCGGCAGGCGGTCGACCGGCGCGCCGGCGAAGCGCACCGCGCCGCTGTCCGGCCGCAGGAAGCCGGTGACGACGTTGAACAGCGTCGTCTTGCCGGCGCCGTTGGGGCCGATCAGCCCGAGTGTCTCGCCCTCCTCCACCGCCAGGCTGATGTCGGACAGGGCGCGGAAGGCGCCGAAGCTCTTGCCGATGCCGGCGATCTCGAGCAGCGGGCTCATCCCCGCCTCCACCGCGCCGCGGCACCCGCGAGGCCGTGCGGCAGCAGCAGCACGATCAGCACGAAGATCACCCCGACGAAGAGCTGCCAGCGGTCGGTATAGGCGCTGACATAGGTCTGCAGCGCCAGATAGACGGCGCTGCCCAGGAAGGCGCCCCAGAGCGAGCCGACGCCGCCGATCACCAGCATGATGATCATCGTGGCCGAGAGTGACCAGTGCACGCTCTGCGGCCCGACATAGAGGTTGAGGAACGGGTAGAGCGACCCCGCCGCGCCGGCGATGCCGCCCGCCGCCAGCATGGCGCGCAGGCGGATGCGCGCGGTGCTGTAGCCGAGCGCGCTCATCCGCAGCGGCTGCTCGCGCGCCCCCACCAGCGCGCGGCCGATCGGGGCGGCCACGAAGGAGCGGGCCAGGGCATAGGCGGCCAGGGCGAGGCCGCCGGCCAGCAGGAACAGGGCGCGCGGCCCGTCCAGCCGCCAGGGGCCGAGGGAGAGCGGCGGCAGGCCGCGCAGCCCGTCCGCGCCGCCCGTCACCGCGCGCCAGTGGAAGGCCACCTCCCAGGCGATCTGGCCGAGCAGCAGGGTGAGGATCAGCAGGAAGAGGTGGCTGCTGCGCATGATCGCGACCCCCATCAGCGCGGCCAGGAGCAGCGCCGCGCCGGTGCCGGCGCCGAGCACCAGGAGGAGGTTTCCGCCGAGATGCAGCGCCGCGACCGCCGCCGCATAGGCCGCCGTGCCGAACAGCGCCGCGTGGCCGAGCGAGACCAGCCCGCCGAAGCCCACCAGCAGGTCCAGGCTCATCACCGCCGTGCCGAGCAGCAGGATCTCGGCGAGGAAGCGGAGATGGAACGAGCCGGCCAGGGCGGCGGGCAGCGCCAGCGCCAGCAGGGCGGCCGCCATCGGCGCCGCCCGGGAGAGGAGCGCGCGCCTCATACCTGGCGCAGCGGCGGCGCGACGAAGCCGTGCGGGCGCAGCAGCAGGAAGCCGGCCATGGCGGAGAAGGCCACCACATTGGCGAATTCCGGGAACCACACCTTGCTGAAGGTGAGCGCGAAGCCCACCACCAGCGCGCCGGCCACCGTGCCGCCGAAGCTGCCGAGCCCGCCCACCACCACGGTGATGAGGGCGAGGATCAGCACCTCCTCGTCGAGGCCGGGGTAGGCCGCCAGCATGCCCGCCCCCAGCGCGCCGCTCAGCCCGCCGAGGCCGGCCGAGAGCACCAGCACGGCGGCGAAGAGGCGGCGCGTGTCGATGCCCAGCGTCTCGACGATGCCGCGGTCGGTGACCGCCGCGCGCAGCGCCGCGCCCCACAGGGTGCGGTCCAGCAGCAGCCAGAGCAGCAGGCCGAGCGCCGCGCCCGCGCCGATCAGGAACAGGCGGTAGAGGGGGAAGGGCATGTCGAACAGGAAGACGACGCCGCGCAGCGCCGCCGGCAATTCGGGCGTCAGGATCTGCGCGCCGAAGCCCCAGCGCATGACGTCGGCCAGGATGACGGAAATGCCATAGGTCAGCAGCACCTGCATCAGGTGCGGCCGGGCGTAGAAGCGGCGGAACGGGAAGCCCTCCAGCAGCGCGCCGGCCAGGGCGGCGGCCAGGAAGGCGGCGGGGAAGGCCAGCCACCAGGGTGCCCCCGAGGCGAGCCAGAGCACCGCCACGTAGCTGCCCAGCAGGTAGAAGGCGCCATGCGCGAGGTTGACGAAGTTCATCAGGCTCAGCACGACCGAGAGGCCGAGCCCCGTCAGCAGCAGCAGGGCCGAGAAGGACAGGGCGTTCAGGACCTGGACGACGGCGTAGCCCATCGGGGTGCTTCCTCCGCGGGCCTCAGGCGTCCGGGCCCGGGTCGCGCAGCTGCGGGTAGGTGTGCACGACGGTGTTGACCATCCGCCCATCCTCGCCCCGCCGCACCGCGTTGACATGGATGTCGAGGATCGCCTGGCCGTTGCGCGGGTCGAAGGGCATGGTGCCGAAGGCGGTCTCGACCGGCGCGTCGAACAGCGCGGCCCGCGCCGCTTCCCAGTCCTCGAGGGTGCCGCCCGTGCGCTCCAGCAGCGCCCGGATCACCTGGCCACAGACATAGCCGGTGGTGCTGAACTCGCCGGGCAGGGGCTTGCCCGTCGCCATGTAGGCTTGGTTGAAGGCGGCGCTGGCCGGCGCGGTGGGCGACTGGTGGAAGGTGCTGAAGGCGCCGAGCGCGGCATCCCCCACGGCGGGCAGCACGTCCTCCTGGTCGAAGAAGGCACCGGGGCCGATCAGCGGCACCCGGCCGGCGAGGCGGTATTCCTGCCACTGGCGCAGGAAGCGCACGGCGTCGCTGCCGGCGAAGAAGCCATACACCGCCTCCGGCCGCTCGGCGGCGATGGTGGTCAGCAGCGGGCCGAAATCGGCGCTGCCGAGCGGCGTCCAGAGCGGCCGGCCGGGGCGGCCGCCGAGCTGCCGGTAGGTCTCCACGAAGTCGCCGACATATTCGCGCCCGGCGGCGTAGTCGGAGGCGACGGTCAGCACCCGCGCGCCGCCCAGCTTCTCCTGCGCCCAGCGCGCGGCGGTGCTGCCCAGCATCCAGTTCGTCTTGGTCGGGCGCACGATGTAGGGGCTGGCGGCCTTGCGGGCGAGGTCGTTGGCCGAGCCGAGCAGGAAGGTCGGCGTGCGCGCCTCCGTCACCACGTCGCGCAGCGCCAGCGCCACGCCGGAGCTGATGACGCCGCAGAGCAGGTCCACCCGGTCCTGGCCGATGAGCTTGCGGGCGCGGCGGGCGCCTTCCTCCGGCCGGGCCTGGTCGTCCTCCACCAGGAACTCCACCGGACGCCCGGCGAGGCTGTTGCCGGACTGCGCCAGGAGAAGCTGCATCCCGGCGCGCATGCTCTCGCCGAGCGCGGTGAAGGGGCCGGAGAGGGAGGTGAT
>NZ_JCACVY010000056.1:0-23520 GCF_058833935.1 Roseomonas sp. TS2
ACCATCACGTCGCGCGCCAGCGGCGCGGCGGCGCCGGAGCCGCTGGTGCCGTGCTCGACGACGACGGAGATGGCGTATTGCGGGTTCTCATAGGGCGCGAAGGCGACGAACAGCGCGTGCGGCCGCCACTCGCGCGGCAGGCTCTCCACCCGGAAGCCGCGCTCGCGCTGCTCGCGCGAGACGCGCCGCACCTGGGTGGTGCCGGTCTTGCCGGCCATGCTGCCCATGGCGGCAGGCAGCCGCGCCACGCGGGCGGTGCCGCCCTCCTCGTTCACCACCGACCACATCGCCTCGCGGATCAGCCGCAGGTCGCGCTCCGGCAGGCCGAGGCCCGGCCAGTCCTCGGCGCGCACGCCGCGCACGGCGCGGCCGGAGACGGCATGGGTCAGGTGCGGCTGCACCGCCCGCCCCGTGGCCAGCCGCGCCGCCATGGTGGCGAGCGAGAGGGGCGTGAGCTGGTAGAAGCCCTGGCCGATGCCATGCACCACCGTGTCGCCCAGGTTCCAGGCCTTGCCCTGGCGGGTGCGCCATTCGCGCGTGGGCACGAAGCCGGCGCGGGTGCCGGGCAGCTCCAGCTCCAGATCGACGCCGAGACCGAGGCGCTTCGCCATGGCGGCGATGCGGTCGATGCCCATGCGGCGCGCCACCTCGTAGAAATAGACGTCGCAGGAATTCTTCAGCGCCGCGCGCAGGTCCATGTTGCCGTGGCCGCGCCGCTGCCAGCAATGGAAGCGGCTGTCGCCCAGGTCGTAATGGCCGGGGCAGAAGATGCGCTCGGTGGGCGTCACCACCTTGGCCTCCAGCGCGGCGAGGCCCACCACCATCTTGAAGGTGGAGCCGGGGGCGTAGAGGCCGTTGGTGGTCTTGTTGATCAGCGGCGTGGCGCGGCTGCGCGTCCATTCCCGCCACTGTGCCGAGGAGATGCCGGAGCTGAACAGGTTCGGGTCGAAGGAGGGCTGGCTGGCCATGGCCAGCACCTCGCCGTTTCGGGCATCGAGCACGACAACGCTGGTGCCCTCCTCGATCCGGTCGCGCACCGCCTTCTGCAGCTCGGCATCGATCGAGACCTGCAAATCCTGACCGCGCACGCCCTCGCGCCGGTCCAGCTCGCGGATGACGCGGCCGACGGCGTTGACCTCCATCTGCACCGTGCCGGCGCGGCCGCGCAGCAGCCGGTCGTGGTGCCGCTCGATGCCGCTGCGGCCGACGCGGATGCCAGGCAGCAGCAGCAGCGGGTCGTCGTCCTCCTCCGTGTCGGCCGGCGGCGCCACATAGCCCACCACATGCGCCAGGTGCTCGGCATAGGGGTAGTGGCGCGTGGTGCCGACATCGACGCTGATGCCCGGCAGGTCCGGCGCGTTCACCTCGATGCGGGCCATCTCCTCCCAGGAGAGGAACTCGCGTACCACGACGGGGACGAAGCGGCGGCGGCGGCGGATGTCGCGCTCGATGCGGGCGCGCTCCGCCTCGCTCAGCGGCACGAGGTGGCTGAAGGTCTCCAGCGTGGCGCCGACATCCTCGGTCTGCTCGGCGGTCAGCAGCACGCGCCAGTTCAGGTCGTTGGCCGCCACCACCCGCCCGTCGCGGTCGAGGATGCGGCCGCGCGGCGGCGCGATGAGGCGGGTGGAGACGCGGTTCTCCTCGGCCAGCGTCGCGTAGCGCTCGCCCTCCTCGAGCTGCAGCTTCTGCAGCCGGTAGCCCAGGAAGCCGAACAGCCCGAGCTGCCCCGCCCCCAGCAGCAGCGCCCGCCGGGTGAACACGCCGCGGCGGCGTTCCTCGTCCCGCTTGCTCATCTCAGGCCAGATCCTCCGCCCGGCGCATCGCCTTGTGCATGCCGGTCAGCAGCGCCGCGACGCCCGGGTAGAAGCCGGCGCTGAGGGCGAACTGCACCAGGGCGGGCGCCAGGGCGGGCAGCCGCCAGGAGAGCACGGCCTGCAGCACGAAGCCCAGCGCCGCCGCCGCCGCCGCCACCCCCGCATAGACCAGCCACACCACCCAGAAGGATTGCCGCGCCAGGAAGCGGCGGATGCGCAGCACCAGCCCATGCGTCAGCAGCAGCGTCAGCACGGCGATGCCGGGCGGCGCGAAGCCCAGCAGGTCCTGCAGCAGCCCGAGCAGGAAGCAGAGCGGCGGCCCCATCGTGCCGGGGCGGAACACCGACCAGAAGAACACGCAGCCCAGCGTCACCGCCGGCAGCGCCGAGGGCAGGCCCACCGGGGTCGAGACCAGCACCATCAGCAACGCCGTGCTCACGGCGGGGAAGGCGGCGCGCGCCAGCGCGTCCAGCCGGCGCAGCAGGCCCATGGGTGGCTGCGGCCGCCCTTTCATGCGGGGGTCCGGCCCGGCTCAGCGCCGCGCGCGCGGCTCGGGGCGGGCCACCGCCTCCGGCGGCAGGATGCCGGAGAGGCCGAACTCGAAGATGCGCAGCAAATCCAGCCGGTCCAGCCGGGCGAACAGCTCCACCTCGGCCACGCCGCCCTCCGTCCAGCGCACCATGCCCACCGGCAGGCCGGCGGGGAAGACATTGGCCTCGGCGCTGGTCACCACCCGCTCGCCTTCCTGCGGCGGCGTGCCCTCCGGCCAGTGCTGCAGGCGGGGGCGCTCGCCATTGGTCCCCACCATCAGGGCGCGGGAGCGGCTGCCCTCCAGCACCACGGGGATGCGGCTGTTCATGTCGGTCACCAGCAGCACGCGGGCGGAGCGGCTGCCCACCTCGCTGACGCGCCCGGCGAGGCCCCGCTCGTCCAGCGCCACCTGACCCTTGCGCGGGGTCTGGCCGGGCTGGAGGGAGAGCAGAACGGCACGGGCATAGGTGCCGCCGGCATCGGCCACCACGCGGGCGGTCTGGAAGCTCGCCGCCCCTTCCGGCACGTAGCGGAGCTGGCGTCGCAGCAGGGCGTTCTCCGTCTCCAGCGCCAGGGCGGCGGCCTGCCAGCGGTGCAGACGCTCGTTCTCGGCGCGCAGCCGGGCATTCTCCTCCCGCATGGCCGCCAGGAAGCGCAGCTCCTGCACCGCGTCCCGCACCGTGCCCATCGGCTCGGCGATGACGCCGTAGATCGGCGCCAGGGCGTCGGCCAGGGTCATGCGGGCACGCTCCACCAGCACCGTGTCGGCCTTGCCGAGCAGCATGGTGCCGAAGGCGGCCGCCACCAGGACGGGCATGGACAGGCGCGCCAGGGCCTGACGCAGCGGAATGCTGAGACGGATCACACGGCCTCCATCCGCCCCGGAGGGGCGGCGCTATGCCTTAATACATGGAGGGTAACGCTTAATACATGGAGGAGAGCACGTGGCGGAGGCGCTTCATCTCGTCGAGCGCCCGCCCGGTGCCCAGGGCGACGCAGGCCAGCGCATCCTCCGCCACGGAGACGGGCAGGCCGGTGGCCTCGCGCAGCACCTGGTCCAGCCGCTGCAGCAGCGCGCCGCCGCCGGTCAGCACGATGCCCTTGTCCACGATGTCCGCCGCCAGCTCGGGCGGCGTGTTCTCCAGCGCCACCTTCACCGCCTCGACGATCTGGCTCACCGGCTCGGCGATCGCCTCGGCGATCTGGCGCTGGCTCACCACCACCTCGCGCGGCACGCCGTTCATCAGGTCGCGGCCCTTCACCTCGGTCATCGGGCCTTCCTCGCCATAGTCCGGGTAGGCGGCGGC
The DNA here is from genome assembly GCF_058833935.1 of Roseomonas sp. TS2. Taxonomy (NCBI): domain Bacteria; kingdom Pseudomonadati; phylum Pseudomonadota; class Alphaproteobacteria; order Acetobacterales; family Roseomonadaceae; genus Roseomonas; species Roseomonas sp. TS2. The sequence goes on from NZ_JCACVY010000056.1 coordinate 3,653, forward strand.
ACCGATCTCCATCTTGATCCGCTCGGCCGTGCTCTCGCCGATCAGCAGGTTGAAGTGGCGGCGGATGTAGCTGATGATCGCCTCGTCCAGCTTGTCGCCGCCGACGCGCACGCTGCGGGCATAGACGATGCCGCCCAGGCTGATGACGGCCACCTCCGTCGTGCCGCCGCCGATATCGACGATCATCGAGCCGGAAGGCTCCGTCACCGGCAGGCCGGCGCCGATGGCCGCGGCCATCGGCTCCTCGATCAGCAGCACCTTGCGGGCGCCGGCGCTCTCCGCGCTCTCCTGGATGGCGCGCCGCTCCACCGCCGTGGAGCCGGAGGGGACGCAGACGATGATCATCGGCGAGGCGAAGGAGCGCCGGTTGTGCACCTTGCGGATGAAGTGCTTGATCATCTCCTCCGCCACCTCGAAATCGGCGATGACGCCGTCGCGCAGCGGCCGGATGGCGGCGATGTTGCCGGGGGTGCGGCCCAGCATCATCTTGGCCTCCTCGCCCACCGCCAGCACCTGCTTGCGGCCGCGGATGTCCGCGATGGCCACGACGGAGGGCTCGTTCAGCACGATGCCCCGGCCCTTGACGTAGACCAGCGTGTTCGCCGTGCCGAGATCGATGGCCATGTCGGCCGACAGGAAGCCGAACAAGCGGGAGAACATCCAGGGATACCTTCCGAGGGGGACAGACAGCGGGCATCCGCTCGGCGGCAATCCGTCGCGGAGAGGCGCCGTGGATTACCGCCCCCCGCCGCCCCGCTCAAGCGTCATTCCGGATGACGAAGCGGCAACCTTCCGCCCCCTGCCCCGTTGCAGGCGCATGACTCTCTGAACCCTTCAAGGAGCACGATCATGAGGAAGTCCTCTCTCGCTCTGCTGGCCCTCGCCAGCATCGGCCTCGGCGCGTGCGGCTACTCGACCGGTGACCGTGCCGCCTCGGGCGGCCTGCTGGGCGCGGGCGCCGGCGCGGCGGTGGGCTCCCTCACCGGCAGTGCCGGGACCGGTGCCCTGCTGGGCGGCGCCGCCGGTGCGGCGGGCGGTGCCCTGACCCGCGGCGACCAGGTCAATCTCGGCCGCCCCGTCTGGCGCTAAGCTGTTTCTGGCGCCAAGCTGTTTCTGGCGCTGAGCGGCTTCCAGCGGCCCCCGGGGCCGCGCCGTGCCGGAGCGCCGGGCAAGTGACATGACGGAACGCCGCGGCACCACGAGGAGCCGCGGCGTTTCGCGTTCTTCCCCTGCGGTCGCCGCACCCCGGGGCGTGGCGCCACCGGCCCGCCTGCGGCTATCCCTTCCCTGCCAGCCTGCCGCACCGTGCGGCCCCTGCGGGAGAGGAGGAGCCGGGACACCGGCCAGCACGCCATGCCATCTGCCAACTCCTGCCCCGGCGTACCGAAGCCTGCGGTGCAGCGGGCATGATCCCGCCCCTCGACGCGGCGGACCGCTCCCTGATCGCCCTGCTGCGCGCCGATGCGCGGCAGCCGCTCACCAGCCTCGCCGCCGCCACCGGCCTCTCCCGCGCCACGGTGAAGGCGCGCATCGACCGGCTGCTGGAGCGCGGCGTCATCCAGGGCTTCACCATCGTGCTGCGGCACGAGGCGGAGCGGGCGCCGGTGCGCGCCATCACCCTGGTCGAGATCGAGGGCAACGCCACCGACCGGGTGACACGCCGCCTCCAGGGCCTTCCCCAGGTGGTGGCGGTCCACGCCACCAATGGCCGCTGGGACCTGGTGCTGGAGGTGGAGACGGAAAGCCTCGAGGCCTTCGACGCGCTGCTCCGGCAGATCCGGCACATCGAGGGCGTGGCCAATACCGAGAGCAACCTGCTGCTAGCCCGCCGCAAGGGCTGACGGTTTGCGCGAAGTGGCCCGCCATTCTGCGCAATCAACCCGCCCTTCTGCGCATTTCTCCGGCTTCTTGCTGAGCCGCTCTCGTCCCCAGACTGCCCGCCACGGCCCCGCTCGGGGCTGCTGGCGGAGGCGAAGGCATGACGATGGGCGAACAGAGCTGGGTGGTGTTCGGTGCGGCGGCGGATTGGGGCGCCGGCCGGCGCGGTGCCGCTGAGGGTCCTGCCGCGCTGCGCGCCGCCGGCCTGCTGGAAGCCCTCGGCACCGCCGCCGAGGACCGGGGAGACCTCCCCGCCCCCGCTGCCATGGCCCCCGCTGCCTTGGCCCGCCTGCGGCCCGAGGCTCCCGCGCACCACCTGCCCCGCATCGCCGCCTGGGTGCGCGCCATCCGCGCCGAGGCCGCAGCCATCCTCGCCAGCGGCCGCCGGCCGCTGCTGCTGGGCGGCGACCACAGCCTGCCCATGGGCTCGGTGGCCGCCAGCGCCACGGCCGCCGCCGCGGCGGGCCGCCCCCTCTACCTGCTCTGGATGGACGCGCATGGGGATTTCAACACCCCCGCCACCTCCCCCAGCGGCAATGTGCACGGCATGGCGCTGGCCGCCCTCTGCGGCGAGCCCGGCCTTGGCGATCTGTGGGGCGTGCCAGCGCCGCCGCCCGTGGCGCCTTCCCGCCTTGCCCTGCTGGGGGTGCGCGACCTCGACCCTGGCGAGGCCCGGCTGCTGCGGGCGCGCGGTGCCGCCGTGCTCGGCATGGACCGGCTGCGCGCGGAAGGCCTGGCCCCGCTGCGCCGCTTCCTGGAGGAGGCCGTGGCGGCGGGGGGCTGGCTGCATGTCAGCCTGGATGTGGACGTGCTCGACCCCACGCTGATGCCCGGCACCGGCACCCCCGTGCCGGGCGGCCTCTCGCAGGAGGCGCTGGCGGCGGCGCTGGCCCTGGTGCGCGGGAGCGGCCTGCTCCGCGCCCTCGACCTGGTCGAGCTGAACCCGCGCCTCGATCCCTCGGGCGCCAGCGCCCGCCGGGCCGTCGCCCTCGTCGCGCCGCTGCTGGCCACCCCCGCCTTGCGCGACGCCGCCTGAACCCTGCATGGAGGAGAGCCCGTCATGTCCGTGCTTCCCGGCCTGATCCGCACCGAGCAGGAGCTCGGCGCGCAGAACTACAAGCCGCTCGACGTCGTGCTGACGCGCGGCCAGGGCGTCTGGGTGTGGGATGTCGAGGGGCGCCGCTACCTCGACTGCCTCTCCGCCTATTCGGCGGTGAACCAGGGGCATTGCCACCCGCGCATCCTGGCCGCCATGGTCGAGCAGGCGGGGCGCCTCACCCTCACCTCCCGCGCCTTCCGCAACGACCAGCTCGCGCTGTTCTACGAGGAGATCGCGGCGCTCACCGGCGCGCACAAGGTGCTGCCGATGAACAGCGGTGCCGAGGCGGTGGAGACGGCGCTGAAATGCGTCCGCAAATGGGGCTATGCGGTGAAGGGCGTGCCAGAGGGCCGCGCCGAGATCATCGTCTGCGACGGGAACTTCCACGGCCGCACCCTCGGCATCGTCGGCTTCTCGACCGACCCGGAGGCACGCGGCCAGTTCGGCCCCTTCGCCCCCGGCTTCCGCGTGGTGCCCTTCGGCGACGCGGCGGCGCTGGAGGCGGCCATCACGCCGCACACCGTGGCGGTGCTGGCCGAGCCGATCCAGGGCGAGGCCGGCGTCATCATCCCGCCCCCCGGCTATTTCCGCCGGGTGCGGGAGCTCTGCACGCGGCACGATGTCGTGCTGGTGCTGGACGAGATCCAGACCGGCCTCGGCCGCACCGGCCGCCTGCTGGCGGAGGAGCATGAGGGCATCGAGGCGGATGTGACGCTGGTGGGCAAGGCGCTCTCGGGTGGTTTCTACCCGGTTTCGGCCGTGCTCTCGAATTCCGACGTGCTGGGCGTGCTGCGCCCCGGGCAGCATGGCTCCACCTTCGGCGGCAATCCGCTGGCCTGCGCCGTGGCGCGCATGGCGCTGCGCGTGCTGATGGAGGAAGGCATGGTGGGCAACGCCGCCGCCCAGGGAGCGCATTTTCGCGCCGGGCTGGAAGGCATCGGCGGTGGCCTCATCCGCGCGGTGCGCGGGCGGGGGCTGATGCTGGCGGTGGAGCTGCACCCCGAGGCCGGCGGCGCCCGCCGCTACTGCGAGGCACTGCGCGAGCGCGGCATCCTGGCCAAGGACACGCACGACCACACCATCCGCATCGCGCCGCCCCTCGTCATCACGCGCGGCGAGGTGGAGTGGGCGGTGGAGCAGTTCGAGGCGGTGTTGGGACATTAGAGAAAGAGTCAGGGGGCGCTGCCCCCTGGCCCCCGCCGGGGGGATAGTATCCCCCCGGACCCCGCCATCAGGTCAGGCGGTGCGCATCATCTCGGGCGGCGCGGTGCGGGCGCGCTTGGAGAGCAGCTTGTTCAGCGCATGCACATAGGCGCGGGCAGAGGCGATGATGGTGTCCGTGTCGGCGCCCTGGCCGTCCACCAGCTTGCCTTCCTCCTCCAGCCGTACCGTCACGCGCGCCTGCGCGTCGGTGCCGCCGGTGACGGACTGCACGGCATAGAGCTTCAGCGTCGCCTTGTGCGGCACCACCTGCTGCAGGGCGTTGAAGGTGGCATCCACCGCGCCGTCGCCGCCGGCCACGGCCTCCACCTTCTCGCCATCGATCTCCACCGCCAGCGAGGCGGTGGGGCGGGTGCCCATGCCGGTGGCCACCGTCAGCGCCAGCAGCTTCAGCCGGTCATGGCCGCGCACCACCTCGTCATCGACCAGGGCGACGATGTCCTCGTCGAACACGCTCTTCTTGCGGTCGGCCAGGTCCTTGAAGCGGCGGAAGGCGTCGTTCAGCTGGTTGTCGCCCAGCGTGTAGCCCAGGCTCGCCAGCTTGTCGCGGAAGGCGGCGCGGCCGGAATGCTTGCCCATCACCAGCGCGTTGGTGGCCCAGCCGACGCTCTCCGGCGTCATGATCTCGTAGGTGGTCTTGTCCTTCAGCACGCCATCCTGGTGGATGCCGCTCTCATGCGCGAAGGCGTTGCGGCCGACGATGGCCTTGTTCGGCTGCACGTCGAAGCCGGTGATGGTGGCCAGCAGGCGGCTGGTCTTGAGGATGTTCTGGGTGACGATGCCGGTGGTGTAGGGCATGGCGTCGGCGCGGGTGCGCAGCGCCATCGCCACCTCCTCCAGGCTGGCATTGCCCGCCCGCTCGCCGATGCCGTTGATCGTGGCCTCCACCTGCCGCGCGCCGGCCTCCAGGCAGGCCAGGGTGTTGGCCACCGCCAGGCCCAGATCGTCATGGTTGTGGGCGGAGAAGATCACGCCATCGGCGCCCGGCACCCGCTCGCGCAGCATGGTGAAGATGCGCGTGAGGTCGGCCGGGATGGCATAGCCCACCGTGTCCGGCACGTTGATGGTGGTGGCGCCGGCCTTGATGGCGGCCTCGACGCAGCGGCACAGGAAGTCGGGGTCCGTGCGGCTGCCATCTTCGGCCGACCACTCGACATCCGCCACGTGGTTGCGCGCCAGCGAGACGGATTTGGTGATGGCCTCCAGCACCTCCTCGCGGCTCATCCGCAGCTTGACGCGCATGTGCAGGTCGGAGGTGGAGAGGAAGGTGTGGATGCGCTGGCGGGCGGCGGGCTTTACCGCCTCGACGGCGCGCAGGATGTCGCCCGGCGCGGAGCGCGACAGGCCGCACACGACGGGACCGTCCTTGGCGAAGCGCTGCGCGATGGACTGGACGCTCTCGAAATCGCCCTGGCTGGCGATGGGGAAGCCCGCCTCCATGACATCGATGCCCAGCTCGGCCAGGGCTTCGGCCATGCGCAGCTTCTCCTCCAGGTTCATGGAGAAGCCGGGGGACTGCTCGCCATCGCGCAGCGTGGTGTCGAAGACGATGACGCGCTTGTCGTCGATGGTGCCGAAGCTGGGGTGGTTGATGGCCATGGGGCGTTCCTTCGTTCTTGACTCGAGCCGGGCAGGCATGGGCGCGCGAGGCCCCCAGGGGTCCCCCTGAGCGATGCCGGCCAGTCAGCCGGGCGTCACGCCCAGGGGCGGCTAAGTCGAAGGAGAAGGAGGCCGGAAAGGGCGCGCGCGGCGACGGCGGCGGAACCGTTCGTCAGGCCGTGGATGCGCGCGGCGGCGTTCATGGAAGAGACGATAGCAGGCCCGCGCCCCGCCGCAAGCGCTTTCTTCCCCTGAATCCGCCCCTGTCCCTCGCGCGGTCACGCCGCCTGCACGGCCTGCAGGAAGGCATCCGATTTCTGCCGCAGCGCCACGGCCTGCCCGCTCAGCTCGGCGGCGGAGTCCAGCACGCTGCCCGCCGCGTGGCGCGTCTCCTCCGCCGCGCTGCTCACATCGGCGATGCGGCGGCTGACGGCGCCGGCGCTGTCCGATACCTGCGCGGCGCTGCGGGCGATCTCCTGCGTGGCCGCCGCCTGCTGCTCCACCGCGGCGGCGATGGCGGAGGTGACCTCGTTCATCCGCTCCACCGTGGCGCCGATGCCGCGCAGCACGACCACCGCCTCGGCGGTGCTGCCCTGGATGGCCTGAATCTGCTGGCCAATCTCCTCGGTGGCGCGGGCGGTCTGCCCGGCGAGGTTCTTCACCTCGGAGGCCACCACGGCGAAGCCCTTGCCGGCCTCCCCCGCACGCGCCGCCTCGATCGTGGCGTTCAGCGCCAGCAGGTTGGTCTGCCCGGCGATGTCCTGGATCAGCTGCACCACATCGCCGATGCGGCCCGCCGCCTCCGACAGGGCCTGGATGGTGACATCGGCGCGGCGGGTCTCGCCCGCTGCCTCCTGCGCCACGCCGGCGCCGCTCTGCACCTGCCGCGTCACCTCCGCCACGCTGGCGGCGAGCTGCTCCGCGCTGGCGGCCACCGCCTGCACGCTGGCCCCGGCGCGCTCCCCCTCCGCCGCCACCGCGCCCGCCTCCTGGCCGGAGCGGGTGGCGCTGGCGCTCATGCCGCGCGCCGCCTCCTGCAGGGCGCCGGCCGAGCGGGCGACGGCGTTCACCACCGCCCCCACCTCCGCCTCGAAGCCGGCGGCAAGGCGGGATTGCGCGGTGATCAGCGACCAGCTCAGCATCGGCCCCACATAGCCGCCCTGCGCGTCGCGGATGGCGGTGACGCGAAGCGCCAGCACCTCGTCGCCCAGGCGGATCTTGGCGGCGTAGGGCAGGCGCGCCGGGTCGGCCAGGATGTCGCGGATACGCTGGCGCTGCGCCGGCGGATGGAACAGATCGACGCTCTGCCCCGCGAGTTCCTCCACCCGGCATGGCAACGCGTGCTGCAGCGGCCGCAGCCCCTCGCGGCTCGCCTCGTTCAGATAGGTGATGCGGAACCCGTCCTTCGGATCGGCGGTCATGACGCCGAGCGGCAGCTGCTCCAGCATCTGGCTCTGCGCGAAGGCACGGCCGACCGTGGCCTGCAGCGCCTGCATGGCCTGGGCGATGGTGCCGATCTCGTCGCGCCGCCCGAGGCCCGGAACGCCGGCCGTCGTCTGGCCCGCTGCCAGCGCCGCCATCGCCGCCGCCAGACGGCGCAGGGGAGTGCCGATGGCGCGGGCGTTGATCAGCCCGAGCAGCAGCAGCAGCAGCGCCGCCGTCAGCCCCAGGATCAACATCGTGTGGCGGGCATTCTCCATCGCCGCCTCCAGCCGCAGGCGGCCTTCCTCGCTGGCGCTGGCCACCTGCGCGCCGGCATCGTCCAGCGCCTTCTCCAGTCGCTCGCGGTTGGCGACCACCCCATCCTGGCGCAGCCGGTCGATCTGCTCCAGCGCCTCCAGGATGGCACCGCCGGCATCGCCGACCTGCCGCGCCTGGTCGATCCAGTCGCGCAGCGCGGCGTCGCCGGCGGCAAGCCGCGCGGCGCCGCGGAGATAGACGCGCGACTGCTGAATGGCGCTGCGCACGCGGCGCATCTGCGTGGCCTCGCCCGACAGCATGTAGTCCTGCAGGCCGAGGCGGATCTCGGTGATGGCGCGGTGCAGGGTGAGCAGGCTGCCGCGCGTCTCCTCCCGCTGCGCCGCAGGCTGCGAGAACTCGATGCTGCCCATCACCACCTCGAACAGCCGCTCGTATTCGCGGCCGAGGGCGGAGAGGCGGTCGCGCGTCTCCAGCACCGCGCGGCGCCGCTCGGTCACGGCGTCGCGCACCTGGGCGTATTCGCCGAACAGGGCCAGCGCCGCGTCCAGCGTCTGCCTGACCCGGCCGCCCGCCGCCTGGCGCTGGGCTTCCTGCACATGGCCGCGGGCGCGCTCCATCTCCTGCGCGCCCTGGCTCCGGGCGGCTTCCAGCGCCTGGAGGTTCTGCGCGTTGACGACATCCCGCAGCTGCACCCGCGCCGCCTGGATGGCTGTGCCGGTCAGGTGGAGCTGCATCTCCACCTCGTCGGCCACCAGCTCCGCTTCGCTCTCGAGCCGGATGGTGTCGAGGCTCCGCCAGACGCCGCCTACCATCAGGCCGAGCAGCAGGACCGGCACCAATGCCGCCAGGGCGAGCCTGCGGCCGACGGTCATGGAAAGGGGAAAGACGGGCATGTTGCCTCCAGGTCATTCCCCTTGTGGCAAACTCTCCTGAAACGCCGGTAAACGCGGCGACCGGCCCCGCAGGGCCGTCGCCGCCCCATGGCGCCGCCCGCTTCAGCCCCGGGGCGGATGCACCCTCAGCCAGTGCCGCGCGATCTCCTCGCGCGTCGCCACCCAGACGTCGCGCTGCGCCACGACATGGTCGAGGAAGCGCGCCAGGGCGGCGGCGCGCGCCGGCCGGCCCACCAGCCGGCAATGCAGGCCGACGCTCATCATCTTGGGCGCCGTCTCCCCTTCCCGGCGGAGGAAGTCGAAGGCGTCCGTCAGGTGCTGGGTGAAGCCGTCATTCGCGGTGAAGCCGGGCGGCACCGCGAACTTCATGTCGTTGTTGTCGAGCGTGTAGGGGAGGACCAGCAGCGGCCGGCCGGCGGCGGTGACGTAGTAGGGCAGGTCGTCGTCATAGGCGTCGCTGTCGTAGAGGAAGCCGCCATGCTCGGCGACGAGGCGGCGCGTCCGCTCGCTGATGCGGCCGGTGTACCAGCCCACGGGCGGCTTCCCCACCGTGCGGGCGATGGTCTCGACGCATTGCGCGATGTGCCGCCGCTCGGTGGCCTCGTCCACCTCCTGGTAGTTGATCCAGCGCCAGCCATGGCTGGCCACCTCGTGCCCCGCCTCGGCGAAGGCGCGGCCCACCGCCGGGTTCAGCTCCAGCGCACGGCCGACGCCATAGACCGTCAGCTTCAGCCCGCGCTCGGCGAACATCCGCAGCACGCGCCAGACGCCGGCACGGGCGCCGTAGTCGAACTGGCTCTCCTTGCCGATGTCGCGCATCCCGAGCACCGGGTTCCCGCCCGGCGTCTCGTTCAGGTAGATCTCGCTGCCGGCATCGCCGTTCAGCACGCTGTTCTCGCCGCCCTCCTCGTAGTTCAGCACGAAGGAGAGGGCGAGCTTCGCGCCGCCCGGCCATTGCGGGTCGGGCGGGTTGGGGCCGTAGCCGGCGAAATCGCGGGGGTAGCCGCTTTCTGGGGCGAGGATCGTCATGGGAAGGAAGCTTGGCGGCGCCGCGCGCGGCGCGTCAACCGGCCGCTGCGGGACGAGTCACAGCCTGGGGCGAGGCGCATCCGGCGGGATGAAGGTGATGGGCACCTGCAGCGAAATCGGCTCACCCCGCGCCACCAGCGCCGCCGGCGGCGGCGGAAGCGGCGCGGACGACAGCACGATGGCGAGCGCGGCGGCGTCGAACAGGGGCTCGCGGGAGGAGCTGACGATCTGCGGCGTGTAGATCCCGCCATTCTCGGCCACGGTGAAGCGCACCCTTACCGTGCCGGATGTCATGGGCCTCGCCTGGGTGGGATCGTGCGGGAAATAGCGCTTGCTCTGGATCTTCCGGCTGACCTCGCCGCTCCAGCTGGCCAGCTCGCGCTGCTGTTCGGGCGTGAGGGCCGGGGAGGTGGCGCAGGCGCCCAACTCCAGAAGGCCCAACCCCAGAAGCAGGCCCAGCGCCGCCATGCGCAACTTCCCCACGCCACGATTCTCCCTGCCGGGCTGTTCCGTTCAAGCTCTAGAGCGGAACAGCCCTGGTGGGAACCATCCTTCGGCGCCCTGCTCAGCCCGCGCCGGAGGCCGCCACCTTCCCGTGCACGAGGGACTGGATGAAGCCCAGCTTCCGCACCACCGCCGGCGACAGCACGAAGGGGTAGAGGTCGGCCGCGCCCATGCAGCGGTTGAGGCTGTTCACCGCCGCCGTCAACGGCACCCAGGCTTCCATCACGGGCTGGATGTCGGTGGCCCTGTAGGGGTCGAAATCCACCTCGGCGCTCATCTCGCCGGTGCGGTCGGCGCGCGGGTCGATGCCGATGCCGAAGGCGCGCGCCATCTCCAGCGTGTCGATGATGTGCAGGTAGTGCGCCCAGGTCTCGGCGAAATCCTCCCAGGGGTGGGCGGTGGCGTAGGTGGAGACGAAGTTCTCCTGCCAGTCCTCGGGCGGGCCCTCATTGTAGTGGCGTTGCAGCGCGGCGCCGTAATCCTGGCTGTCGTCGCCGAACACGGCGCGGCACTCCTCCAGCCGGCCGCCGTCGCGCACCAGCCGGTCCCAGAAGTAATGGCCGGATTCGTGGCGGAAATGGCCGAGCAGGGTGCGGTAGGGCTCGCCCATGCTGGTGCGGCGCCGGACGCGCTCGGCATCGTCCGCCTCGGCCAGCGCCAGGGTGATCAGGCCGTTGTCATGCCCGGTCATCACCTTGGGCCCCTGCTCCGCCGGCGGATCGGCCAGGAAGTCGAAGGCGAGGCCCTCCTCGGGGTCCTCCTGCCGGGTCCTCATCGGCAGGCCGAGGCGCAGGAAGCTGTACATGGCGCGGCGCTTGGCCGTCTCGATCCTGCGCCACTGCGCCGCGTGCGCGGGGTTGGAGAGGTCGGGGATGGTCCGGTTGTGGCGGCAGGCGAGGCAGAAGGTGTCCGCGCTGTCCTCCGGCACCAGCCAGTTGCAGGCATCGTGCGCGGCGTTGTCGCAGAAGCGGTGCAGGCGGGCGGCATCGGCGCGCGGCCGCCAGAGCTGGCCCACCGCCTGGGAGGAGGTCTCGGCCTGCGCGTTCTCCGCCGGGCCGTCCGCCGCCTGCCCGGCGGCCTGCTGGGCCGAGGCGGCGCCGTCGGCGGCCTGCACCACGCCGCCCTCGGGCTCCGCCGGGTCAAGCGCGGAGAGGCGGTTCACGCCGGGCACATAGCCCAGCGTGGCGCCGCAGGATTCACAGCGGGTGTTCTCGAAGTAGAGGAGCTGCCCGCAGACCTCGCAGTTGAAAAGCCGCATGCCACTGTTCCTTGCCGCCCGGTGCCATCCATCCGGGCGAGGCAGGAACGGGCCGCGCCGCCCGCGGTTGCCGGGCGGGACACGCCGCCATGAGCCGCAGGCACGAAAAGGGGCGCCGAAGCGCCCCGTCCCGGTTCAGTTCTTGGCCTTGTCGACCAGCGCGCCCTTGGTGATCCAGGGCATCATCGAGCGCAGCTTGGTGCCGACCTCCTCGATCGGGTGCTCGGCCAGGCGGCGGCGGGTGGCCTTGAAGCTCGCCTGGTTGACCTTGTTCTCCAGCATCCAGTCGCGGGTGAACTTGCCCGACTGGATGTCGTTCAGCACGCGCTTCATCTCGGCCTTGGTCTCGGCGGTGATGATGCGCGGGCCGGTCACGTACTCGCCATACTCGGCGGTGTTGGAGATCGAGTAGTTCATGTTGGCGATGCCGCCCTCATAGATGAGGTCGACGATCAGCTTCACCTCGTGCAGGCACTCGAAATAGGCCATCTCGGGGGCGTAGCCGGCCTCGACCAGCGTCTCGAAGCCCGCTTTGATCAGCTCGACCAAGCCGCCGCAGAGCACGACCTGCTCGCCGAACAGGTCGGTCTCGCACTCTTCCTTGAAGGTCGTCTCGATGATGCCCGAGCGGCCGCCGCCGACGGCGGAGGCGTAGGAGAGCGCGATCTCCAGTGCGTTGCCCGAGGGGTTCTGGTGCACCGCCACCAGGCAGGGCACGCCGCCGCCCTTCTGGTACTCGCCGCGCACCGTGTGGCCGGGGCCCTTCGGCGCGATCATGAACACGTCGATGTCGGGGCGCGGCTCGATCAGGTTGAAGTGCACGTTCAGCCCGTGCGCAAAGGCCAGTGCGGCGCCTTCCTTCATGTTGGCGTGCAGGTGGTCGCGGTAGAGGTCGCCCTGGCCCTCGTCGGGGGTCAGCACCATCACCACGTCGGCCCACTTCGCCGCCTCGGCGGGCGAGAGCACCTTGAAGCCGGCGGCCTCGGCCTTCTTCGCGGAGGGGCCGGGGCGCAGGCCGATGGCCACCTCGGCCACGCCGGAATCGCGCATGTTCAGCGCATGGGCGTGGCCCTGGCTGCCAAAGCCGATGACCGCGACCTTCTTGGCCTTGATCAGGTTCACATCCGCATCACGGTCGTAATACACGCGCATCTCTGGCGCACTCCCCCGAAAGGTTCACTCACTCCACGGCCGGGCCCCCTGCCCCGCCGCGCATCCTCGTCCGGGGGAGCCCCCCCGGCCGCGCTCAGACGGTCAGGCTGGCGGTGCCCCGCGCGATGGCCACCGCGCCGGTGCGGCTGACCTCGGCGAGCCCGATCGGCCGCATCAGGTTGATGAAGGCATCGAGCTTCTCGGCGTTGCCCGTCATCTCGAAGACGAAGCTCTCGGTGGTGGCGTCCACCACGCGGGCGCGGAAGGCATCCGCCAGGCGCAGCGCCTCCTGCCGGGCGGAGCCGCTGCCCACCACCTTGATCAGCGCCAGCTCGCGGTTGAGGTGCGGCCCCTCCAGCGTCAGGTCCGCCACCTTGTGGACGGGCACCAGCCGGTCGAGCTGCGCCTTGATCTGCTCGATCACCATCTCCGTGCCGGATGTGACGACGGTGATGCGCGAGAGGCGCCCCTCCGCGTCCACCGGCGCCACGGTCAGGCTGTCGATATTGTAGCCGCGGCCGGAAAACAGGCCGATGACGCGGGCCAGCACGCCGGCCTCGTTCTCCACCAGCACCGCGATGGTCGCGGCGCGGTGCGTCATGTCGGATGGGTCAGGCATGGTCTGTCCTGGGAAGGATCGGTCGGGATGAGGAGGCGGAAGCTGCGGGCGGGTGCCGGCGCTCAGACGAGCGCCGTCCCCTCATCCGTCACCCCGGCGCCGCCGCTGATCTGGTTCGAGGCCAGCAGCATCTCGTTGTGCGCGGCGCCCGAGGGGATCATCGGGAAGACGTTTTCCTTCTGGTCCACCGCGATGTCGGCGATCACCGGGCGGTCGATGGCGATCATCTCGCGGATCACCCGGTCCAGGTCGTCCGTGCTCTCGGCGCGCAGGCCCACGCCGTGGAAGCTCTCGGCCAGCCTGACGAAATCGGGCAGCGCCTCGGAGTAGCTCTCGGAATAGCGGCCGCCATGCAGCAGCTCCTGCCACTGCCGCACCATGCCCATGTACTGGTTGTTCAGGATGAACACCTTCACCGGCAGGCGGTACTGCGCCAGCGTCGACATCTCCTGGATGTTCATCAGGATCGAGGCCTCGCCGGCGATGTCGATCACCAGCGCGTCCGGGTGCGCCACCTGCACGCCCATCGCCGCCGGCAGGCCGTAGCCCATGGTGCCGAGCCCGCCCGAGGTCATCCAGCGGTTCGGCTTCTCGAAGCCGAAATACTGGGCGGCCCACATCTGGTGCTGGCCCACCTCGGTGGAGATGAAGGTCTCCTTGCCGCTCTGCTGCGTCAGCTCGTAGAGGCGCTTCACCGCGTGCTGCGGCTTGATGATGCGGCTCTCCTGCACGTAGTGCAGGCAGTTGCGGCCGCGCCACTCGTCGATCTGGCGCCACCAGCCGGCCAGCGCCTCGCGGTCCTGCGTGGCGCCATCCGCCTCCCAGGCGGCGATCAGCGCGCGCAGCACGGAGGCCGCGTCGCCCACGACCGGCACCTCGACCTTGACGTTCTTGTTGATCGAGGAGGGGTCGATGTCGGCGTGGATCTTCAGCGAGTTCGGCGCGAAGGCGTTGAGCCGCCCGGTCACGCGGTCGTCGAAACGGGCGCCGATGTTGAACATCACGTCGCACCCGTGCATGGCGAGGTTCGCCTCGTAGGTGCCGTGCATGCCCAGCATGCCCAGGAACTGCGGGTCGCTCGCCGGGTAGCAGCCCAGGCTCATCAGCGTGTTGGTGCAGGGCATGCCCGCCATCCGCACGAACTTCGTCAGCAGCTCGGAGGCTTCCGGCCCGGCATTGATCACGCCGCCGCCGGCATAGACCACCGGGCGCTTGGCGCCCTTGAGCATGGCCACGGCCTTGGCGATCTGCGCCGCGTCCGGCTCGGTCTGCGGGCGGTAGGAGCGGTGCTCCACCTGAGGCGCCGGCTTGTAGGGGCCCTTGCCGATCAGGATGTCCTTCGGCAGGTCGATCACCACCGGGCCGGGGCGGCCGGAGCGCGCCACGTAGAAGGCGTCGTGCACCGTCTCGGCCAGCTTGTCGATCTGCTTGACCAGGTAGTTGTGCTTGGTGGCGGGGCGGGTGATGCCGGTGGTGTCCGCCTCCTGGAAGGCGTCGTTGCCGATCAGGTGGGTCGGCACCTGCCCGGTCAGGCAGACGATGGGGATGCTGTCGAGCAGCGCGTCCACCAGCCCGGTCACGGCGTTGGTGGCGCCGGGGCCGGAAGTGACCAGCACGCAGCCCACCTTGCCGGTGGAGCGGGCATAGCCTTCCGCCGCGTGCACCGCCGCCTGCTCGTGCCGCACCAGGATGTGGCGGATGGCGTTCTGCTGGAAGATGGCGTCGTAGATGGGCAGGACGGCGCCGCCCGGATAGCCGAAGATGACCTCTACGCCCTGCTCCTTCAGCGCGCGCAGGACGATCTCGGCACCCGTCAGGGACTGGGTGTCGGATGCGGCGGGAAGGATGGCGGAAGACATGATGCTTCTGGCTTTCCTGTGGCTGTTTGCCGGGCGCGTTCTCCGCCCGGGCCCCCGATCTACGCGCCCCGGTGCGCCACGTCAACGCGCGAACAAACAAACGCGAAAATTTCCCCCAATTCTCTTTCCGAAAATTGCTCTAGATGCGTGACACGCGCATGGATCGTATGCGTCTCGCTCGGGGCGGCCAGCGTCTGGTGGCGGAACCAGGTGGCCTGGCGCTTGGTGTACTGGCCGATGGCGAGGCAGGCGCGCCGCCCCGCCTCCGCCCGGTCCCAGCGCCCGGCCAGCATGGCGGCCAGTTCCGGCACGCCATGCGCGCGCATCGCCGGCAGGGCGGGGTCGAGGCCGCGCGCCAGCAGGGCGCGCACCTCCTCCACCGCGCCCGCGCGCAGCATCGCCTCCCAGCGCAGGCCGATGGCCTGGCGCAGCGCCTCGCGCGGCGGGTCCAGCCGCAGCGCGGCGAGGCGCCAGGGCGTGCCGTCCGGCAGCCGCGCCGGGCCGGTGCCGCCTTCCGCCAGCCAGGTTGAGAGGCCGCGCCCGGTGCCGCGCCACACCTCGAAGGCACGGGCCAGGCGCTGGCTGTCGGTCGGGCGCAGCCGGGCGGCGGTGCCGGGATCGACCGCGGCGAGGCGGGCATGCAGCGCCGCCGGCCCCTCCGCCGCCAGCAGGCCGCGCGCCTCCTCCCGTGCCGCCTCGGGGATGGGCGGGATCTCCACCAGCCCCTCGGCCAGGGCGCGGAAATACATCCCCGTGCCGCCGCACAGGATGGGCAGGCGCCCCGCCGCATGGGCCGCGGCCATCTCCGCCAGCGCCCGCTCCCGCCACCAGGCCACGCTCGCGGCCTCGGCCGGGTCGCGCTCGCCATAGAGGCGGTGCGGCGCCTCCGCCTGTTCCGCCGCCGAGGGCTGTGCCGTCAGTACCGCCAGCCCCGCATAGACCTGCATGCTGTCGGTGTTGATCACCACGCCGCCGAGCCGCGCGGCCAGCCCCAGCGCCAGGGCCGACTTGCCGCTGGCGGTGGGGCCGGCCACCAGCAGCGCCAGCGGGCCATGCTCCAGAGGTTCACGCGGAGATGGTTGATCCGTCATCGGCCAACGGGCATGGTCCGCCCCCCATGCAGCATGTGCTCACCCTGATCGCGCCCGCAGGCCAACTGCAGGCGCCCCTCGCCGCGCGGATCCGTTCCGCGCTCATCGATATCGGCGCCGACGCCGCCACCCCCGAATGGCTGGCCGAGGGCGAGGCGCTCGACCTGCCCTTCGCCGGCCTCGCGCCGGAGCAGGCGGACGCCGCCGCCCGCGCCGCGCTGGAGGGCGCGGCGGTGGACTGCATCGCCCAGCCCACCGAGGGCCGGCGCAAGCGCCTGCTGATCGCTGACATGGACAGCACCATCGTCACCAGCGAGACGCTGGACGAGCTGGCCGCCTATGCCGGGCTGAAGGAGCGCGTGGCCGAGATCACCCGCCGCAGCATGAATGGCGAGATCGACTTCTCCGCCGCGCTGCGCGAGCGGGTAGCGATGCTGAAGGGCCTCTCCCTCTCGGCGCTGGAGGCCACCTGGGCCGAGACCCGGCTGATGCCGGGCGCCACGGAGCTGGTCGGCACCATGGTGGCGCATGGCGCGCATTGCGCCCTCGCCTCCGGCGGCTTCACCTGGTTCACCGGGCGGGTGGCGGCCCAGGCCGGCTTCACCAGCCACCACGCCAATGTGCTGGAGGATGACGGAGAGGCGCTGACCGGCACCGTCGCCGAGCCCATCTTCGACCGCGACGCCAAGCTCGCCACCCTCAAGCGCCTCTGCGCCGAGCTGGGGCTGCCGCTCTCGGCCAGCATCGCCGTGGGGGATGGCGCCAACGACCTCGCCATGCTCGGCGCGGCCGGCCTCGGCGTGGCCTACCGGGCCAAGCCGGTGGTCGCCGCGGCGGCGCGGGTTCGGGTCGATCATGCGGATCTGCGCGCCCTCCTCTTCGCGCAGGGGTATCGCGCGGGAGAATTCGTCTCGTAAAGGGACGCACATAAAAGAAAGGCCGGGGGAATGAATTCCCCCGGGCCCCCTTCTTCTTTCTGTCAGTCGGGCAGCAGGCTCAGCCGGGGTTGCCGCTGCGCTCGGGCTGCAGGCGCAGCGGCACGAAGCGCTGGCCCTGCCCGTTCTCAATCAGCATCAGCGCGCTCGGGCGGTTCTGCTTGCGCAGCCGGGCGATCTGCTCCTGCACCTCCTGCGGGGTGGAGACGCGGTTCTGCTGCACCTCCAGGATCATGTCACCCGCCGTCAGGCCACGCTCGGCGGCGCTGCTGCCGGGCGAGACCTCGGTGATCACCACGCCCCGCGCATCCTCGCGCAGGCTGAAGCGCTCCCGCGTCTCGGGCGAGACCGGCGCCACCTTCAGACCAAGGCCGGACAGCTCCACGGCAGCACCCGGGCGGGCCTGCTGCGGCGCCGCGCTGGCGGCGGCCTGCTGCTCGGCCGGCAGCTCGGCCACGGTGACGCGCACCGTCTCCTCCTTGCCGTTGCGCCACACCACCACGGGCGCCTCGGTGCCGACCTTGGTCTCGGCCACGATGCGCGGCAGCTGCCGCATCTCGCGCACGTCCTGGTCGTTGAACTTCAGGATAACGTCGCCGTTCTGGATGCCGCCCTTGGCGGCCGGGCCGTCCTCCTGGGCGCGCGCCACCAGCGCGCCGC
This sequence comes from Roseomonas sp. TS2, assembly GCF_058833935.1. Taxonomy (NCBI): domain Bacteria; kingdom Pseudomonadati; phylum Pseudomonadota; class Alphaproteobacteria; order Acetobacterales; family Roseomonadaceae; genus Roseomonas; species Roseomonas sp. TS2. The sequence goes on from NZ_JCACVY010000056.1 coordinate 21,151, forward strand.
GCGCGCCGCCGGGCAGGGCCAGGCTCTCGGCGATCTCGTCCGTCACCTGCTGGATGTTCACGCCCAGCCAGCCGCGCCGCACCCGGCCGCCATCCCGCAGCTGCCCGACGATGTTGCGCGCCAGGTTGGAGGGAATGGCGAAGCCGATGCCGATCGAGCCGCCGGAAGGCGAGACGATGGCGGTGTTGATGCCGATCACCTCGCCCTTCACGTTGAACAGCGGCCCGCCCGAATTGCCGCGGTTGATGGCGGCGTCGGTCTGGATGAAGTCGTCATACGGGCCGGCATTGATGTTGCGGCCGCGCGCCGAGACGATGCCCGAGGTAACCGAGCCACCGAAGCCGAGCGGGTTGCCGATGGCCAGCACCCAGTCGCCCACCTCGGCCGTGTCGGAATCGCCGAAGGGCACCACGGGCAGCGGCTTGTCCGTCTTCACCTGCAGCACGGCGAGGTCGGTGCGGCTGTCGGTGCCCACCAGCTCGGCCTTCAGCGTGGTGTTGTCGTGCAGCACCACGTTGATCTCGTCGGCACCGTCGATGACGTGGTTGTTCGTCACGATGATGCCGGAGGCGTCGACGATGAAGCCCGAGCCCTGGCTCTGCTGGCGGCGCGGCGGCTGGCCGGGGCGGGCGCCCGGCGGCCGGTTGCGCTCGAAGAACTCGCGGAACAGCTCCTCGAAGGGGCTGCCCGGCGGGGCCTGCGGCATTTCCGGCGCATCCGGCCGGTTGCCGCGCGCCTGCAGCGTCTGGCTGGTCTGGATGTTGACCACCGAGGGCAGCAGCTTGCGCGCCAGCGGCGCGAAGCTCTCCGGGGTGGTGGCGACGGGGCCCGGCGCCGCGGGGGTGTTGGGCGCGACGGTCGCCGGCTGGGCCACGGCCCGCAACGGCTGGGCGAGCGGCACCGCGGCGACCGTGGCACTCAGGATCAGGGTGGCGAGACGCATCGGCAAACCTCGCTTGCGACAAGCAGAACCCGGACGGGGATCGGTCCGGCATGGGGGAGAGAATGGGGCGGCGCGGGCGGCGCCGGAAGGGCAGCCGGACCCGAGCATGATGGAAAAGCTGTTACAAAAAGCTTCGCCCCGGCTGCGGTTGCAACCGGGGCGGGCCTTCCTGTCACAAAGATTGGCCCGCGCCTCAGGCGCGTACCAGCAGCGTCGCCGCCACCACGGCCACCACGGCGACGCCAAGCCCGACCAGCCGAAGCCGCTCCGACGGCTGCAGGGCGAGAGTGGCCAGGGCGCGGCGCATGGCGCCGGGGAAGGCCGCGTAGAGCAGCCCCTCCAGCGCCAGCACCACCGCCATGCCGGCCAGGACCTGGAGGGCGGTCACGCCGCTATCCGGTTCAGTTGGCCGGTGCCGGGCTGGCCGGTGCCGGGCTGGCGGGCGCCGGGCTGGCGGGCGCCGGCGCGGCCTGGGCCGCGGCGCCGTTCGGCTCCGCCTCGGCCCCTGGCGTCGGGCGCACGCCCGGCACCGGAAGGCCCGGGCGGCTCTGCCGGAAATAGCGGAAGAACTCCGAATCCGGCGTCAGCACCAGCCGGGTCTCGCCCTCGGAGAAGGCCTCCCGGTAGGCCTGCATGGCGCGGTAGAAGCCGAAGAACTCCGGGTCCCGCTGGTAGGCCTCGGCGAAGATGCGGATCGCCTCCTGCTCGCCCTGGCCGCGCAGCGTGTCGGCCTGCGCCTGGCTCTCGGCCAGGATCACGGTCCGCTCGCGGTCGGCCCCGGCGCGGACGCGCGCCGCCACCTCGGCGCCCTCGGCGCGCGCCTCGCGCGCCACGCGCTCGCGCTCCGACTGCATCCGGCTGAGGATGGCCTGGGTGTTCTCCTCCGGCAGGTCGGCGCGGCGGATGCGCACATCCTCCACCGCCACGCCGAAGCGGCGGGCCTCCTCGTTCACCTGGCGGTTGATCTCCGTCATGATCCGCGCGCGGTCGGAGGAGAGCACGGCCAGCAGCGGCTCGTTGCCGAGCACGCGGCGCAGCGCCGAGACCACCACCGAGGAGAGCCGGGCACGGATGCCCGCCTCCTGCGCGCCCACCGTCTGGAAGAACAGCAGCGGGTCGGTGATGCGGAAGCGGGTGAAGCTGTCCACGATCAGCCGGCGCTGGTCGCTCAGGATCACCTCCTCGCCCGGCGCGTCGTAGTCGAGCAGCCGGCGGTCGAAGCTGATGACCGTCTGGATGAAGGGGATCTTGGCGTGCAGGCCCGGGTCGTTGATCACCCGGATCGGCTCGCCGAACTGCGTCACCAGCACCTGCTCGGTCTGGTGCACGGTGAACAGCGAGGAGGCGGCGGTGGCGATGCCCACCAGCACCACGCCGCCCAGCAGCAGCATGCGGTTCATCGGGCGCCTCCCTGCGCGTTGGCGCGC
>NZ_JCACVY010000057.1:0-23452 GCF_058833935.1 Roseomonas sp. TS2
TCTTTCCGAGACAAATCCACAGGCGACAAAGTTCTTTCGCTTGTGCAGCATGCGCGCCATGCCGTCCTTCACCGAAGCCGGGCTGATCGCCCTCGCCGCCGCCGCCCGTGCCGCCAGCCGGGGCGATCCCTTCGCCAATCCGGTGCTGTCGGTCGCCCTGGCCCTGAGCCGGCAGCTGGACGAGGCCCAGGCCTCCCATGCGGATATGGCCGATGCGCTGCGGCAGATCGGCCGCGCCGCCTTCCTCGACCGCGCGCAACGCCTGGCACATGCCGCCGGCGTCGGGCTGGCGGGGGCGGATGCGGCGCTGGCCAGCCTCGCCACCCGCCTGGCTCGCCCCGACCCGGATGACAGCCCGGTGCCGCTGGCCACCTTCCGCGCCGCCTGCGAGCGGCCCCGCGCCGCCGCCGTCTTCACCGCCCACCCGACCTTCAGCCTGCCGCGGGAATCGACGCGGGCGCTGGCCCAGGCGGCGGGCGGCCTGCCGCTGCCCGATCCGCTGCCGCTCCGCCCCACCGCGCCCACCCTCACCGAGGAGTTCGAGCAGGCCGCCGCCGCCATCGCCAATGGCCGCGATGCGCTGGACCGGCTGGCCGCCGCCTTCCTCGGCACCGCCCGCGCCATCTGGCCGGACCGCTGGACACAGCTCAACCCGCGCCCCGTCATCCTGGCCTCCTGGGTGGGTTATGACACGGATGGCCGCACCGATATCGGCTGGCACGACACGCTGCGCCTGCGGCTGCGGATGAAGCGGCTGCAACTGGCCCGCCTCGCCGCCCAGATCGCCGCCCTGCCGGAGGATTGCACCGCCGCCCTGCGCGGCCGGCTGGAGGAGGCGCTGGCGGCGGTCGAGGCCCAGATCGAAGCCTGCCCTCCCACCGGTCCGGTGAAGCCGGAAGCGGCGCAGGCCTTCGCCCAGGCTCTCGTCGGGCAGCGGGAGGCCGCCCTCACCACGCCGCAGCCGCTGGTCGAGCTTTTCCCCACCGCCATCGCCGCAGCGCCGGAGGAGCAGACACGGCTTGCCCTCTGCGTCGCCCGGGCCGGGCTGGTGGCGCATGGCCTCTCCCTGGCGCACACCCATGTGCGGCTGAACGCCGCCCAGCTGCACAACGCCGCGCGGCTGCGCTTCCCGCATCTCGGTAGCGGCCCGGAGGACCCGGCGCGCCGCCGCGCCCTCTTCGCCGCCATCAACACGGCGCTGGAGGAGGTCTCGGCCGAGCCGGTCGACATGGGCGGGCTGATGGCCGAGCAGGCCTCCGCCGCGCGGCTGATGATGACCGTGGCGCAGATCGCCAAGCATATCGACGCCAGCCAGCCCGTCCGCTTCCTCGTGGCCGAGACGGAGAGCGGCTACACCCTGCTCGCCGCCCTGCTGCTGGCGCGCCTTGCCGGCGTCGAGGACCATGTGGAGATCTCCCCCCTCTTCGAGACCGCCGAGGCGCTGGAGCGGCGCGGCGAGCGGGTGGTGGAGGAGGCGCTGCGCAGCCCGCACTGGCGGGCGCATCTGCGCCGGGTGGGGCGGCTCTGCCTGCAATTCGGCTACTCCGATTCCGGCCGCTATGTCGGCCAGGTCGCCGCCACCCACCTGATTGAGCGGCTGAAGCTGCGGGTGGTGGAACTGCTGGCGCGGCACGGGCTGCAATCGCTGGAGGTGGTGCTGTTCGACACCCATGGCGAGGGCCTCGGCCGCGGTGGCCACCCCGACGGGCTGGCGGCGCGCTTCGACTACCTCGACCCGCCTGCCGTGCGCGCCGCCTTCGCCGCCCGTGGCATCCCGACGCGGGTGGAGACCTCCTTCCAGGGCGGCGACGGCTACCTGCTCTTCGGCACCCCCTCCCTGGCGCACGCCGCCGTGGCGCGCATCGCCGAGCACGCCTTCGCGCCGCTCCCCGGGGGCGAGCCGGACCCGGTCTATGCCGAGGGCGGCTTCGCCACCGACCTGTTCGCCGGGGCGCGGGCCGCCTTCAACGGGCTGGTGGAGGATCCGGGCTATGCCGCGTTGCTCGGCGCCTTCGGCCCGGCGCTGCTGGACCGCACCGGCAGCCGCCCCGCCAACCGGCAGAGCGACACGGGCGGCCCCGCCACCATCCGCCACCCGCGCGAGCTGCGCGCCATCCCGAACAACGCCGTCCTGCAGCAACTCGGCTTTCCGGCCAATTTGATGCACGGCCTCGGCCATGGCGCGGTGCAGGAGACGGAGGCCTTCGCCGACCTGCTGCGCCGCAGCCCGCGCTTCGCCAACGCCCTGGCCTTCGCCCGCGCCGGCCTCGCCCTCTCGGATGCCGATGTGCTGCTGGGCTATGTGGCAAGCCTCGACCCCGCCACCTGGCTGGCCCGCGCCGCGCAGACCCGCCGCCCCGGCCGCGCCGCCGCCCTGCTGGCCGTGGCCACCGCCCTGGAGGAGCTGCGCCTGGGCGACCCCGCCCGCGCCGTGTTCCGCCGCCTGAAGGCGGACGACCTCGCCCTCCGCGCCGCCTGGCCGTCCGACCTGCCGATCCCGCCGGGGGCCATCGGCGGCGGCCCCGGCGTGCCGCGCATGAGCGACCGTCTCTTCGCCCTGCACGCGCTGCGCCTCTGCCTGATCCACCGAATCTGGCTGCTGGCGGTGGAAGTGCCGGATTTCTCTCCCCGCCACGGCCTCACGCGGGAAGGGCTGGTGCAGCGCCTGCTGCGGCTGGACGTGGAGGGCGCCGTGGCCCTGCTCGACCAGGTCTTCCCCATCGCCGACCCGCCCGGCGCCGAGCTGGACTTCGCCGAGCCGCCGGCGCCCCGGCATGGCGGCTATGGCCGCGAGCAGGAGGAGATCATCCGCCCGCTGCGCGAGCTGTTCAGCCTGGTGCGGGAGGTGAGCGCGGTGGTCTCGCTGGAATGCGGCGCCTTCGGCTGAGGCTGGCCCGCCCGGGCGGGACGGGCCTATCCTCCCCCCGCCGCCCTTCCGGGCGGGGGGAGACGAATGCATGGACGTGAACGGCACGTTGATCGCGCTGGTGGTGCTGGTGCTGCTGGCGGTCCTCACCGCCTTCAAGGGCATCCGCACCGTGCCGCAGGGCGAGGCCTGGACGGTGGAGCGCTTCGGCGCCTTCACCCGCGTCCTGCCGCCCGGGCTGAACCTGATCATCCCCTATATCGACGTCATCGGCCGCCGCATGAACGTGCAGGAGACGGTGCTCGACATCCCCGAACAGGCCGTCATCACGCGGGACAACGCCAATGTCTCGGTCGATGGCGTCGTCTACTACCGGGTAATGGACCCGGAGAAGGCCGCCTATCAGGTGCAGAACCTGACCCAGGCGCTCACCGCCCTGGCCATGACCAACATCCGCGCCATCATCGGCGAGATGGACCTCGATTCCGCGCTTTCCTCGCGCGACAAGATCAACACCCACCTGCTCGGCGTGCTGGACGGCGCCACCGACCCCTGGGGCGCCAAGGTGACGCGCGTCGAGATCCGCAAGATCGAGCCGCCGGCCAACCTCGTCATCGCCATGAACACGCAGATGATCGCCGAGCGGGAGCGCCGCGCCACGGTGATGCGGGCGCAGGGTGAGCGGGAGGCGGCCATCGCCCGCGCCCAGGGCGAGAAGGAAGCCCAGGTGCTGGAGGCGGAAGGCCGGCTGGAGGCCGCGCGCCGCGACGCCGAGGCGCGCGAGCGGCTGGCCGAGGCCGAGGCCGCCGCCACCCGCTCCGTCGCCGCCGCGGCGCGCGAGGGCGGCGAGGCGGCGCTGAACTACTTCATCGCCGAGCGCTACATCGCCGCCTTCGGCCAGCTCGCCGGCAACCCGGCCTCGAAGCTGGTGGTGGTGCCGATGGAGGCCTCCGGGCTGGCGGGTGGCATCGCCGGCGCGGTGGAGATGTTCCGCAACGCCACCCTGCCGCCCATGGCTGGCCCGGCGGCGCCCGGCCCGGCGCCAGGGGGTGCCCCTCGTCGTGGCCCGGTGCCGGAAACCCGGCCCGGCCCCTGGATCGATCCGGGCGCCGCCCCGTGAGCCTGCCCTGGTCGGTCTGGGTGGTGGCCGGGCTGCTGATGATGGCGGCCGAGATGCTGCTGCCCGGCGCCTTCCTGATCTGGGTAGGGGCGGCGGCGCTGGGCACCGGGCTGCTGGTGCTGCTGCTGGACCCTTCCCTGCCGGTGGCGCTGCTGGCCTTCGTGCTGCTGCTGGGGCTGGGCATCGGCCTGTCGCTGGCCTGGCTGCGGCCGCGCGCCGCCGCCCGGCGCAGCACGGTGAACGCCCCCGGCTCCGGGCTGGTCGGCCGCGCCGGGGTGATGCTCGCCGCCGACCGGGTGCGCGTCGGGGATTCCGACTGGCCCGCCCGCCCGCTGGAGGGCGCCGCCCCCGGCAGCACGGTGCGGGTGGTGGCGGTGGAGGGCCTCACCCTGCTGGTGCGGCCGGAGGGTTAGGCGCCGCCCGCCCGCAGCGCCGCCAGCACCCGCTCCGGCGTCGCCGGCAGGTCGAGCCGCGCGCCGCCCACGGCGTCGCGCAGGGCGTTCCAGACGCAGGTGGCCAGCAGCAGCGGCGGCTCGCCCACCGCCTTGCTGCGGAAGATGGTGTTGGCCCGCGCCGGCGCGTCCTCCAGCATGCGCAGGTTGAATTCGGCCGGCATCTCGCGCGAGCCGGGGATCTTGTAGGTGGAGGGGCCGAGGGTACGCAGCCGCCCGTCCGCGTCCCACCACAACTCCTCGCAGGTCAGCCAGCCCTGGCCCTGGAGGAAGGCGCCCTCGATCTGGCCGCGGTCGATCGCCGGGTTCAGGCTGCGGCCGCAATCCTGCACCAGATCGGCGCGCAGCACGCGGTATTCGCCGGTGAGGGTGTCCACCAGCACCTCGGCCAGGGCGGCGCCGTAGGAGAAGTAGAAGAAGGGGTGGCCGCGCATCGCCACCGGGTCCCAGTGGATGTCGGGCGTCCTGTAGAACCCCGTGGCGGAGAGGCTGACGCGCTGCGCCCAGCAGAGCTGCGCCAACTCGCCGAAGCGCATGCGGTGGTTGCCGGCCGAGACGTGGCCATCGGCGAAGATCACCTCCTCCTCCGGCACGCCCCAGGCCGTGGCGGCGATGCCGGCCATGCGCGCGCGGATGGCGCCGGCGGCGGCGTGCGCCGCCCAGCCATTCAGGTCGGAGCCGGTGGAGGCGGCGGTGGGGGCGGTGTTGGGCACCTCGGCGGTGGAGGTGGCGGTGATGCGGATGCGCTCCACCTCCACCCCGAACACCTCCGCCACCACCTGGGCGATCTTGATGAACAGCCCCTGCCCCATCTCGGTGCCGCCATGGTTCAGGCGGATCGAGCCATCGGTGTAGACATGCACCAGGGCGCCCGCCTGGTTCATCGCCATGATGCCGAAGGAGATGCCGAAGGCGAGCGCGAAGCCGCCGAGGCCCCGGCGCAGGGTGGGGTGGGCGGCGTTGAAGGCGTCTGCCTCGGCGCGGCGGCGCTTCCACGCCGCGCCCGCCTTCGCCTCGGCCCAGACGCGGCGGATCAGCTCGCCTTCCAGCCTCTGGCCATAGGGCGTCTCGGCCCCGTTTGGCCCACCCGCGAAGTTCCGCTCGCGCAGTTCGTCCACCGGGCGCCCCGTGGCGCGGGCCGCACTGAACAGAACGTCTTCCATCAGCAGGGCGCCCTGCGGGCCGCCGAAGCCGCGGAAGGCGGTGTTGCTCACCGTGTTGGTCTTGCAGGCGAGGCCCGTCACGCGCAGCGCCGGCACGTCATAGGCGTTCAGCGCGTGGGTCACGGCGCGGAAGATGACGCCGGCCGAGAGATCCAGGCTGTGTCCGCCATCGGCGGCCAGCGTCGCGTCCAGCGCCAGCAGGCGGCCTTCCGCGTCGCAGCCGGCGCGCCAGCGGAAGAGGAAGGGGTGGCGCTTGCCGGTGGCCGCCATGTCCGCGCGGCGGGAGAGGCGCAGCTTCACCGGCCGGCCCGTGGCGCGTGCCGCCAGCGCGGCGGCGGCGGCGATCCAGGAGGCGTTGCTCTCCTTGCCGCCGAAGCCACCGCCCATGCGCCGGCACTGCACGGTGACGCGGTTGTAGTCGCAGCCCAGCACGCGGGATGCGATGTGCTGCACCTCCGTCGGGTGCTGGGTGGAGGCGTGCAGGGTGATGTCCCCATCCTCGCCCGGCACGGCGAGGGTGATCTGCCCCTCCAGATAGAAATGCTCCTGCCCGCCGCAGCGGAATTCCCCGGCCAGCTTCACCGGCGCGGCCTCCAGCGCCGCCTGCCAGCCGCCGCGTTCGATCACCTGGGGCGGCATCAGCAGCGCCCCGGCCTCCAGCGCGGCCTCGATGGAGAGGATGGGCGGCAGCGGCGCGATCTCCGGCCGCAGCGCGGCGGCGCCGGCCAGGGCGGCATCCCGCGTGGCGGCCACCACCAGGGCGAGCGGCTGCCCCCAATGCTCCACCAGCCCCTCGGCGAAGAGTTTTTCCAGTGCCTTGCCGCTGGGGGAGATGTCGTTGCGGCCGGGCACCTCCGCCGGCCCCAGCACCGCCACCACGCCGGGCACGGCCCGCGCCGGGGCGAGGTCGAGCGGCGCCAGCCTGCCATGCGCCACGGGCGAGAGGGCCAGCGCCGCGTGCAGCGTGCCGGGCGGCTCGGGCAGGTCGTCGGTGAAGCGGGCGGCGCCGGTGGCGTGCTGCAGGGCGCTGTCCTGCCGCAGCGCGGCGCCCATGCCGGTGCGGGTGGCGGGAAGGGGCGGGGCGTCGGTCATGCCTGCACCTCCAGGGCCAGGTCAGGGCGGGCGATGCGCCAGTGGAGGCGGCGCAGCAGCCCCTGGGCGCTATGCAGCCGGTACTCCGCCCCCGCCCGCCAGTCGGAGAGCGGGGCGAAATCCTCCGCCAGCGCCTGCGCCGCGCGGGCAAAGGCCTCCTCCGTCACGGGCTGGCCGGCGAGCGCCGCCTCGGCGCGCGGGGCGCGGGCCACGGTGGCGGCCATGCCGCCGAAGGCCAGCCGCGCCTCCATCACCACGCCCCCCTCCAGCCGCAGCAGGAAGCCGGCGGCGACGGCCGAGATGTCCTGGTCGTGCCGCTTGGAGAGCTTCTCGCAGGCCAGGAAGGTGCCGTCCGGTGGGCGCGGGATCTCGACCCGCAGGATGATCTCGTCCGCCGCCAGGGCCGTCCGCCGGTAGCCGGTGATGAATGCGGCCAGGTCCAACACGCGCTCGCCCGCCCGGGCCGAGCCCAGCACCACCCGCGCCCCCAGCGCCAGCAGCGGCGGCAGCGTGTCGCCGATCGGCGAGGCGGTGCCGAGATTGCCGCCCAGCGTGCCGAGGCCACGGATCTGCCGCGAGCCGAGGCGGCGCAGATGCGCGGCGAAGGGCGCCATCTCCGGCGCCCGCGCCAGCAGGTCCAGCAGGCGGGCATAGGGCAGGGCCGCGCCCACGGTGAGCAGCCCCGGCGCCAGCGCGGCGGCCTGAAGCTCCGGCACGGCGCCGAGGGAGAGGATGCGCGCCGGCCGCTCCCGGTGCTCGGAAACGCGCAGGCCGAGATCGGTGCCGCCGGCCAGAAGCCATGCTTCGGGGTGGGCGGCGCGCAGGGCCAGCGCCGCCTCCAGCGTGGCGGGAGCGTGGAAGACCTGCCCGGGCACGGCAAATTCGCCGCCGCCCTCCAGCGCAGGCGCCGGGGCGGCGGGCGCCCCGTCATCCTCCAGCGCGGCGAAGACGCCGAGGATCGGGCGGTAGCCGGTGCAGCGGCAGAGATTGCCCGCCAGCGCCTCATGCGCCGCGCCGCCGCACCGGGAATGCGCCCAGGCGGACATGACGATGCCGGGCGTGCAGAAGCCGCATTGCGTGGCATCGGCCTCGGCCATGGCGCGCTGCACCGGGTGCGGCGCGCCATCCGCCGCCACCAGCCCCTCCACCGTGCGGAGCGCCCGGCCATGCATCTGCCCGAGCAGCGCCAGGCAGGCATTGACGGGGGTGCGGGCGCCATCCGCCGCCTCGATCACCACGGTGCAGGCGCCGCAATCGCCCTCGGCGCAGCCCTCCTTGCTGCCGGTGAGGCCCGCCCCCAGCGGCGCAGGGCCGCGCAGCCAGTCGAGCAGGGTCATGCCGGGGGGCGTGTCCGCCGGCAGGGTGCGGGGCTGGCCGTTCAGGGTGAGGACGATGCGGCTGCTCATGCCGGTCATCGAAGCAAATCCCGCCCCGCGGCGCCACGCGGCTTTCCGGCGACGGCTTGATCCAGCGCAAGGCGGGCGCGGCGCCGGCAGACTAATCCAGCGGCATGTCGCCCGAAACCGCCGCCCGCTACGCCGCCGCCGCGCTGCCGCGCTACACCTCCTATCCCACCGCGCCGCATTTCCAGCCGCTCGCCGAGCAGGATTACCGCCGCTGGCTGGCCGGCATCGGCGCGGCGGAGGCGCTCTCGCTCTACGTCCACATCCCCTTCTGCGAGAGCCTCTGCTGGTATTGCGGCTGCCACACCAGCGTGACGCGCCAGCCCGCGCGGCTCGCGCGCTACACCGGGGCGCTGCTCGACGAGGCGGCGCTGCTGGCTGCGGCGCTGCCGGCCTATGCGGGGGTCTCGGCGCTGCATCTCGGCGGCGGCACGCCCTCGGCCATCGGCGCCGCGGGGCTGGCGCGGCTGCTGGCCGGGCTGCATGACCGCTTCGCCTTCCGCGACACGGCCGAGCTGGCGGTGGAGCTGGACCCGCGCGTGCTGACGCCGGAGATCGCCGCCGCCCTGGCGGAGGGCGGCATCAACCGCGCCAGCCTCGGCGTACAGGATATCAACCCCGCCGTGCAGCAGCGCATCGGCCGGGTGCAGAGCAACGAGCAGGTGGCCGGGGCGGTGGCGATGCTGCGCGGGCAGGGCATCGGCGCCATCAACCTCGACCTGATGTACGGCCTGCCGGGCCAGGGCATCGCCCAGGTGGAGGCCAGCGCGCGCTTCGCCGCCGAATTGCAGGCGGACCGGGTGGCGGTGTTCGGCTACGCGCATGTGCCCTGGATGAAGCCGGCCCAGCAAGCGATCGACAGCGCCGCCCTGCCCGACGCCATGGCTCGGCTGGAGCAGGCGGAGGCCGCCGCCGCGGTGCTGGAGGGGGCGGGCTATCTGCGCATCGGCCTCGACCATTTCGCCTGGCCCTCGGACCCGATGGCACGGGCGGCGGCCGCCGGCACGCTGCGCCGCAACTTCCAGGGCTACACGACGGACACGGCGCCGGTGCTGCTCGGCCTCGGCGCCTCGGCCATCGGCCGCGCGCCGGCGGGCTTCGCGCAGAACCTGGCGGGCGAGCGGGACTGGCTGGCGGCGGTGGCGGAGGGGCGGCTGCCGGTGGCGCGCGGCCGCGCCCTCTCGGACGAGGACCGGCTGCGCGGCCGGCTGATCGAGCGGCTGATGTGCGAGCTGGAGCTGGACCTCGCCGCCGTGCCGGAGGCGGTGCTGGCCGCCGCACGGCCGCGCCTCGACGCGCTGCGGGCCGATGGCGTGGTGGCGGAGCGGCGCGGCTGGCTGCTGGTGCGGGAGCGGCGCTTCCTGCGCCATGTAGCGGCGGCGTTCGACGCCTATCTGGGCCAGGGCCCCGGCCGCCACAGCCAGGCGGCCTGAGAGAGGAGGGGGCGCCCCCAGGCGGGCGCGCCCCGGTCCCGTCGCGGCGTTACTTTACCTGCACGTAGCGCAGCGGGAAGTAGTTGTCCGCCGGCTGCACCAGCTCGATGTTGGTGCGCGTGGCCCACACCACCTGCTGCTGGTGCAGCGGGAGATAGAGGGCCTCGTCGTGGATGATCTTGCTGGCCTGCGTGATCATCGCGTTGCGCTTGGTCTCGTCGGACTCGACCGACATGTCCTGGATCAGCTTGTCCAGCGCGGCGTTGGAGAAGCCGCCATTGTTGAACACGCCGCGCGTGCCGTCGCGCGTGCCGGCCAGGTTGAAGAAGGCGTTGTGCGCGTCGTAGGTCGTCGGCGTCCAGCCCAGCATGTAGAAGCTGGTGTTGTAGTTGGGCGGGTTGATCTCGGCGAAGTAGCGCGCGCGGGTCTGCGCGTTCAGCGTCACCTTGACGCCCACGCGCGCCAGCATGGAGACGACGGCGGTGCAGATCGCCTCGTCGTTCACGTAGCGGTCGTTCGGGCAGTCCATCGTCAGGCTGAAGCCGTTCGGGTAGCCGGCCTCGGCCAGCAGCTTCTTGGCGGCCTCGGGGTCGTACTTGTAGCGGGTGTCGTTGGCTTCCTCGAAGCCGTTGACGCCGGGGCCGAAGATCTGGCCCGTGGGGCGGGACTGGCCGCGCATGACGCGGCTCTTGATCGCCTCGATGTCGATGGCGTGGTAGAAGGCCTGGCGGACGCGCACGTCCTTGAAGGGGTTCTTGCCCTTCACGTCGGACTTCAGCAGCTCGTCGCGCAGCTGGTCCATGCCGAGATAGATGGTGCGCAGCTCCGGCCCCTGCAGGATGCGGGTGTTCGGCGCGCGGCGGATGCGCTCCACGTCCTGCGGCGGCACGGTGTAGAGCATGTCCACCTCGCCCGAGAGCAGGGCGGCCACGCGCGTCGCGTCATTGGCGATGATGTTCAGCTCGACGCGGGTCAGGTTGTGCTGCGGCTTGTCCCACCAGCCGGCATTGGGCTCCAGCACGGTGCGGCGGTCGGGCTCGCGGCTGACCAGCTTGAAGGGCCCGGTGCCCATGGCGTTGCGGGTGGCGAAATTCTCCTCGCGCGAGGTCAGGTCGGCCGGGGTGGTGGCGTTGTTCTTCTCCGCCCACGCCTTCGACATCATCGCCCAGTTGGTGAGGCCCTGGGGCAGGATCGGGTCGGGCATCCGGGTGATGAAGTCGACCGTGTGGTCGTCGATCTTCCGCACCTCGGACACCGAGGCGATGACCGACTGCAGGTTGGAGCCCTTCGAGCGCACGCGCTGGACGCTGAACAGCACGTCGTCGGCGGTGAAGGGGGTGCCGTCGGAGAACTTCACGCCCTGGCGCAGGGTGAAGCGCCAGGAGGTCGGGCTGGTCTGCTCCCACTTCTCGGCCAGGGCCGGCTCCAGCTCCAGGTCACGGTCGCGCCGCACCAGGGGCTCGTAGATGTTGGCCATGAAGGAGAGGAGGAAGGTCTCCTGCCGCGTATACGGGTCCATCGAGTTGACGTCGCCGTCATTGGCCCAGCGGAAGGTCTTGGCATCGGCCGGCAGGCCGGCCAGCGCCGTGCCGGCGAGCAGCGCGGTGGCGAGGAGGATACGGCGCATCGGAAGCGGCTCCCTGGAGATTCGTTTGGCCACGGACGTTAAGGCCTTTTCGGCGGCCCGCAATGGGGGAGCGCGGGGAGAGCGCGGGGGTCAGCCGGCGCGCAGGTGCTCCTGCAGCCGCGGCATCAGCTCCACCAGGTTGCAGGGCTTGTGGCGGCTGTCGAGCTGGAAGCGCAGGATGTCGTCCCACCCGTCCTTCACCGCGCCGGAGGAGCCGGGCAGCGCGAACAGGTAGGTGCCCCCCGCCACGCCGCCCAGGGCGCGGGACTGGATGGTGGAGGTGCCGATCTTGGCGTAGCTCAGCATCCGGAACAGCTCGCCGAAGCCGCCGATCTCCTTCTCCAGCACGCGGGCGAAGGCCTCGGGCGTCACGTCGCGGCCGGTGATGCCGGTGCCGCCGGTGGTGATGCCGACATCGACCGCCGGGTCCGCCACCCATTCGCGCAGCACCGCCTCGATGGCGTCCGGCTCGTCGCGCACGATGCGGCGGGAATGCAGGCTGTGCCCGGCTGCCGCCACCCGCTCGGCCAGCAGCGCGCCGGAGCGGTCGGTGGCCAGGTCGCGCGTGTCGGAGACGGTGAGCACGGCGATGGAGACGGGCAGGAAGCGGAGCGATTCGTCGATCGGCATGTGGCGGGCCCTCTCGCGGTCTGGGGCGCGCGGCTCAGGCGGGGGCGACCATCACCCGGTTCCGCCCGGCGCGCTTGGCCGCGTACAGCGCGGCATCCGCTGCCGATATCATCGCCTCGGCCTCCACGCCACCGGCATTGCCGGCGATGCCGGCGCTGAAGGTGACGCTGAAGCTGGCGCTCTCCGTGTCGAAGGAGGCGGCGGCGAAGCGCTCGCGCAGGTGTTCGATGATGCCGTGCGCCTCCGCCGGCGCGGTGCCGATCAGCAGGGCGGCGAACTCCTCGCCGCCATAGCGGCCGATCACGTCGGTGCGGCGCAGCCGCTTCTGCAGGCTGCGCGCCAGGCCGCGGATCACCCGGTCCCCCACCAGATGGCCGTAATTGTCGTTCACCGACTTGAAGTGGTCGAGATCGAAGATCACCAGGCTCAGCGTGTGGCCGTGGCGGCGGGCGCGCTCCAGCTCCAGCACCAGCCGCTCCTTGAAGCGGGCATGGTTGAGCAGGCCGGTCAGGCTGTCGCTCTCCATCACGGCGCGCAGCGAACGGGCGCGCTCGGCGCGCAGCCGCACCAGCGTCACCAGCCGGTCGAGATCGACCGGCTTGGGGATGAAGTCGTCGCCGCCGAGGCGGCGGGCCAGGATCTGCCGCTGCGTGTCCTGCTCGGCCGAGAGGAACAGGATGGGCAGCGAGAGATGCCGCCGCGTCTGCCGGATCACCCGCGCCAGCTCGATGCCGTCGATCCCCGGCATCTGCAAATCCATCAGGATCAGGTCGGGCGCCGCGGCGGCGATCACCTCGATCGCCTGGGCGGGGTCGGAGACGCTGGTCACCTGCATCCCCGCCTGGCGCAGCGCCATGGCATAGGCGGCGGCCAGCAGCTGGTCGTCGTCGACGATGACGATGCTGTAGCGCGTCTCGGCGCGGGCGCCGGCGAAGTGGTCGAGCCAGTCGGCCAGCTCGTTCACCTCCAGCGGCTTGGCCACCAGCGCCTCCACCCCGGCGCGGGCGGCGGCGAGGCGGTTCTCGAAGGAGCTGTCCTCGGCCAGCAGGATCAGCGGGCAGCGGCCGGCGAGGCGGCGGCACACCGCCAGCGGGTCCGGCACCGCATCGTCGATCACCGCGGCGGAAAGCCGGCTCTCGGGCAGCATGCCCTCCAGCACCTCGCGCTCCGAGGCGCGCCTCACGCCATAGCCGAGATTGGCGATGACGGCGGAGAGCAGCGCCTGCTCCTCCGGCTCGGCGAAGAGGAAGATGGGCTCGCCATGCTCGGCCTGGCTGGCCTGGCCGGGGGCGTCGCCGGCCTCCTCGGCGCCGGCGGAGCCGGCCGCCCAGGCGGCGGCGACGGCTTCCACCTGGGCGCTGGCCTGGCGCAGCCGGTCGCCGCGCGGCGAGGGGGTGTCGCGCAGGCCGAGCAGCAGCAGCTCGAGCGGCGCCGCGGCCTTGGAGAGGCCGGGGAAGCCGAAGGTGCCGCCCGCGCCGGCCAGCCGGTGGGCCGAGGCCGCCAGCTCGCCCAGCCGGGCGCGGTCCACCGCGTCCCAGGGGCGGCGGGGCTGCAACGCCGCCCAGCCCGCCACCAGCTCGCGCACCCGCTCGCCCAGGCGCTGCACCCCGTCGGCGCGCAGGCGCCGCAGGGCATCGCGCATCTCCGTCTCGGCGCCCGCCAGCTCAGTCATCGCGCTTGGCCCAGATGGTGCGCACCATGGTCGAGAGCGTCATCGGGTCGAAGGGCTTCGAGATGACATCGAGCGTGCCGAGCGCCCGGTAGCGCGCCACCTCCTGCGGCTGCACCTTGGCGGTCATGAAGATGGCCGGCACACCGGCGATGGCGGGCAGGGCGCGCAGCCGCTCCAGCGTGGTGGGGCCGTCCATGCCGGGCATCATCACGTCCAGCAGCAGCAGCTGCGGCGCGAAGCCTTCCGCCTTCTCCAGCGCCTGCTCGCCGGATTCGCAGGGCTCGACGGTGAAGCCGCCCACCATCTTCAGCGCGAAGGTGGCCACCTTGCGCACATCGTGGTCATCCTCGACGTAGAGGATGCGCGAGAGCGCCTCGCCGCCCATGCCGCCATGGCTCATGCCAGCGTCTCCGTGTTCTGTCGTGCCTCGGGGTTCTGTCGTGCCTCGGGGCCGGCCTCGGCCCCGGGCGGGCGGGCGGCGTCCATCAGGTGGCGTATGGTGTCGTGCAGCACGCGGTTCTCGGTGCGGCTCTTCACCAGCGTGCCGGCTACCTCGCGCGCCGTGTGCTGGTCGGCGTCGGTGGCGGAGAAGATCAGCACCGGCGGCGGCCGGTCCATGGCGCGGATATCCTTGATCAGGTCGAGCCCGCTGCCATCCGGCAGGCCGAGGTCGATGATCACCAGGGCGAAGCGCAGCGTGCCGGCGAGCGCCGCGCGCGCCTCCGCCAGGTTGCGTGCCGGCACCAGCTGCGCCTCCTCGCCCATCACGGCGGAGACGACGCGGGTGATGTCCTGGTCGTCCTCCACGTGCAGGATGCGGGCGGGGCCCTCATTGCCCTGCAGGGCGCGGCGCAGCGCGTCGCGCAGCCGGCTCTGGCTGATCGGCTTGTCCAGCCAGTCCACCACCCCCACCGCGTCGCCGTTCAGCTCCCGCCGACCCTGCGCGGCGGTGGCGGAGATCACCACCACGGGCAGCGCCTTGCCGTCGGGGCGCTGGCGCAGGCGGCGGAACAGCGAGATGCCGTCCACGTCCGGCAGCATCAGGTCGAGCGTCATGGCGTCGAAGGACTGGCGGTCGAGCCAGGCAAAGGCCTCCTCGGCGTTGTGCGCGATCATCCCGTCCCAGCCATGCTCGTCGAGCAGCATCTGCAGCAGCATGGCGACCGAGGGCTCGTCCTCGACGATCAGCACGCGCGGGCGGCGCGCCTCCTGCGCGGGCGGCAGGGGCAGGGCCTCGCGGTCCACCAGCCGGGGCAGGGTGAAGAAGAAGACGGTGCCGCCGCCCTCGGCATCGGTGAAGCCCATGCTGCCGGCGTGGTGCTCGATGATGGCGCGGCTGATGGAGAGGCCGAGGCCGGTGCCGCCCTTCTGCCGCACATCGCTCGAATCCGCCTGGGCGAAGCGCTGGAAGATGCGGCCGCGGAAGGCCTGCGGGATGCCCGGCCCATGGTCGCGCACCTGGAAGGTCACGTCGCCTGCCTCGACCAGGAGGGAGAGCTCGACCTTGCTGCCGGCGGGGGAGAACTTGGCGGCGTTGGAGAGCAGGTTGGCCAGCACCTGCTGGATGCGCGCGACATCGGCATAGACATCGGCATCGGCCCTGCCGGCATCCTGCCGTTCGAAGCGCACGTTGAACTGGGCGGCGTAGGCGGCGTTGGCGGCCAGCGCCTGATCGAGCAGGGCATGGGCCGAGACCCGCTCGCGCCGGAACTCCAGCCGCCCCGCCTCGATCTTCTCGATGTCGAGGATGTCGTTGACCAGCAGCACCAGCCGCTCGGAGTTCTTGTGCGCGATGTCGAGCAGCTCGCGCACCTCCTCGGGCAGGGCGCCGGCGACGCCGCCGACCACCAGCCCGAGCGAGGCGCGGATGGAGGTGAGCGGGGTGCGCAGCTCGTGGCTGACGGTGGAGACGAACTCGCTCTTCAGCTCGTCCAGCCGGCGCCGCTCCGTCACGTCGCGCAGCACGCAGACGGCGGCGCTGTTGCCGCTCTCGGTGTAGCGGCCGATCGAGAGGTCGGCGGTGAAGACGCTGCCATCGGCGCGGCGGGCCTGCACCTCGCCCGAGCGCGCGCCATAGGAGGGCACCAGCGCCTGGATCGGGCTGCCGATGATCTCGGCCAGCGGCTGGCGGAACTGCCGCGCGGCGGCGGCATTGGCCACCTGCACCCGGCTGCCGGCATCGACCAGCAGGATCGGGTCCCGCGCATGGTCGAGGATGGATTGCAGCTGGCCGCGGCTGTCCCACAGGGCGGCGTTGGCGGCGTCGGCCGCCTGCTTGGCCTCCTCCAGCGCCTGGTAGCGCAGGGCGTTGCCGTGCAGGTAGCGGTAGAAGCCCCAGATCGCCGCCAGGGAGAGCGCGAGCAGCGCGCCGAAGAGCAGGACGAAGACCAGCCGCAGCTGCGCCACCCGCCCGGCGTAGTTCTCGTTGAATCGCTGCAGCTCGGCCCGCTCATGGGCCACCATCACGTCGATGCGGCTGGTCAGGCGGTTGCGCTCGCCGCTGGTCTCGCGCAGCAGCATCGCCAGGTCCATCCCCTCGCCAAGATCGCGCGCCAGGGTCCCGTTGAGCCGGGCGACGAACAGGTCCAGCGCCTCGCCCAGCTCGGCGGCGGCCGCCGCCTGCAGCGGGCTGTCGGCCGCAAGCTCCTTCAGCGTCTCCAGCCGCTCGCTCAGGCGCGCCAGGTTGGATTCGTAGGTGGCGCGCGAACTGGCGGGATTGCGCGAGAGGATGAGGTTGCGCTCCACCACGATCTCGAACAGCGTGTTGCGCATCTCCAGCAGCCCGGCCACCAGCCGGTGGCTGCCATCCATCGCCTCGCGCTGGGCGCGGCCGTCGCTCAGCACACGGCCCACCACCATGGCGCCCGTCAGCAGCAAGGCCAGGAGCACCACCGAGACGCCGAGCGTGGTGAGGCGGATACGGCGGAGCGGGCTGGCCATGGTGCAATCCGGTGGCAGGCGGAGAGCGGCGGATGCCGCTCCGGCGCGGGATGCGCCCGCTGCACTTCGCACGCGCAGGGGGCGCCGTGCAACTACCGGAAATAGCAGCGATTTTTCAAAAAAATCAGCACAATTCGCGAATTTCTGGACGGGCCGGGCCGCCGGGCGGCGGTCCGGCCCGGGCCATTCACCGGGCGGCCGTGCGCGTCACGCCGCGCAGCGGCGGCTGCTCGGCCAGTTCCAGAGGCGCGCTGCCGAAGCGCGGGAAGTCGCCGCCCGCCAGCGCGTCCAGGCTCGGCGAGGGCAGGCCGAGACGGCTGGCATAGATCCAGGAATAGGACAGCACGCGCTGCACGAAGACCCGCGTCTCGCCCACCGGGATGGATTCGAGGAACAGGAACGGATCGTCCTGGTGCCGCACGTTCGGCGCCCAGCGGCCGACATTGCCGGGGCCGTTGTTGTAGGCGGCGAGCAGGCGGATCAGGTCGCCATCCACCACCTCGCGCGCCGTCAGGTGGTGCAGGTAGCGCTGCGCCAGCTCCAGCGAGAAGGCCGGGTCGTGCAGCCGGCGCAGGCCGCCGGCGCCGCGCAGGCTGGGGTCGCCCAGGATGTAGGCGGCGGTGGCGGGCATGATCTGCATCAGCCCGCGCGCGCCCACGGGCGAGACCGCCTTCGGGTCGAAGCGGGATTCCTGCAGCGCCAGGCCGTAGAGCAGGGCCGGGTCCACCCGGAAGCCGCTCAGCGGCTCCAGCTGCGGCATGGGGAAGCGGTCGTAGTCGCGCGGGCGGCCGTCATTGGTCTGTGCCAGCGCGGCCACCTGCGCGGCGAGGTCGGTCATGCCCGCCTGGCTGGCCACCGCCAGCATGGCGCGGGAGAGGCCGGAATTGCCCTGCGCCATCGGCCAGAGCCGGCGCAGCTCCTGCTCCGCCCGCTCCCTCTGGCCGATCTGCAGCAGGGCGAGCGCCCGCCAGCCGGCCGCGGTCTCGGCCAGCGCCGCGCCCTCGGCGGCCCCGGCCAGCTCGCGCTCCCAGGCGAAGCCGGGGGCCAGCCCCAGCACGCGCCGCGCCACCAGCCCGTAGAAGGTGCGCGGCTCCTGCGCGGCCTGGAGCATCCAGGGCACGTAGAGCTGCGGCCGGCGGGTGCGGATGGCGGCGCGCGCCGTCCAGAAGGCGGCGGCGGCGCGCAGCGCGGGGGTGGCGCTGTCGGCCCGCGCGGCGGCCTCGAACTGGGCCAGCGCCAGGTCCGGCCGGCCCATGCCCCAGGCCGAGAGGCCGGCGACGAAGGCCGGCTGCGCCGCCTGCGGGAAGCGCCGCGCGGCCTGGGCGGCGAGGCGGTGGGCCTCCTCGTCGCGCCCTTTGTGGAACAGGGCCAGCGCCGCCTCGCTCTGCCCGCGCGCCTCGGCGCTGAGGGCGCGGGCGGCGGGCTCGCGCTCCTCCGGCACCACATCCGTCTCGGCCGCCAGGTACTCGTCGGGCGGGGCGGGGGGCTGCGGCGCGTTGCGCGGCAGGCGGCGGCGCAGCATGGCGTGCACCAGGGCGGCGTCCGGGTGGTCGGAATACTCCGCCAGCCAGGCGTACAGCTCCGGCACCGTGGGCTCCGCCGCGCCCGGCTGGCGCCAGCGGTCGGCCAGCACATGGCCCATCAGCCGCCGGTCCTCCAACCGCTCGGCTTCCCGGGCCGCGCCGACCATGTCGCCTTGCGCCTGCAACCGGAAGATCCGGGTCAGGCGCGCCGCGTCGGACGGGGCCAGGGGATGTGGGAGTCCCGCCACGCCTGTCTCCAGGGTGGGGTGTGGGACACTCAAAGCCCGCTCAAGGGGGGCGGTCTCTCCGGCCCGTTGCGCCATGGCCGGGACCTGAGCCCCGACACACAGCGACGCCGCCCATCCCAGCCCGAGGGCGAGGACAGGTGAACGCAGGGCCATGGTGCAGAACGCTCGCATGGCGGATTGGCGTTAACCGGATGGAAGCGTTCGGGCAACTTCGGAACGCGCGACAAATCCCACGTCAAGAGACGAACTGCGCGATATCAGGAGAAACGACGAAAAAGTTCAATCACAATGACGTCAAGCTATCCCCCGGCGGGCGGGTTTTCGCCGTCCAGCGTGCGCCGCAGCAACAGGAGGTCGGCCCAGGCCTCGCGCTTGGCGGCCGGATTCCGCAGCAGATAGGCGGGATGCAGGGTGGGCAGCGCCGGCAGTGTGGCCGATTCGCCCGCCTGCTCCACCGGCATGGCGTGCCAGCGGCCGCGCAGCCGGGTGATGCCCTCCTTGGCCCGCAGCAGCGCCTTGGCCGAGACGCCGCCCAGCATCACCACATGGCGCGGCTTCACCAGGGCGATGTGGCGCAGCACGAGCGGCAGGAACTGGGTGATCTCGGCATCGGTGGGCGTGCGGTTGCCGGGCGGGCGCCAGGGCAGGATGTTGGTGATGTAGAAGGCGCGCGCCGGCTCCTCCGCCGCGCGGTCCAGCCCGATGCTGGCCAGCATCCGGTCGAGCAGCTGGCCGGAGACGCCGACGAAGGGGCGGCCGAGCCGGTCCTCGTCGCCGCCCGGCGCCTCGCCGATGAGCATCAGCCCGGACTCCGGGTTGCCATCGCCGAAGACGAGGTTGGTGGCGGTGTCGCGCAGCGGGGTGGGCACTTCCCGCATCGCCTCGCGCAGCGCCTCCAGGCTGTGCGCGGCGGCGGCCAGGCTGGCGGCGGCCTGCACCGGCTGCGGCGGCGGCGCGGCCAGCCGGTCCAGCGGCGCCTCGGCCAGGGCCTCGTCCGCGCCCCAGTCCAGTTGCAGCCGCAGCGCGGCGAGCAGGGCCTCGGTCTCGGAGAGGTCGCGGGGGGCGGCGTTCATGGCTCCCGCCATATCGGGGCGCGATGGGGTTCCGCGCAACCCGCGATCGGGCTAAGGCGCTGGGTGCGGGACGACAAAGGGAGAACGGCAAGGTGTCCGAGCGCGAGAGCATGGAATTCGATGTGCTGA
Source organism: Roseomonas sp. TS2 (assembly GCF_058833935.1). NCBI lineage: Bacteria > Pseudomonadati > Pseudomonadota > Alphaproteobacteria > Acetobacterales > Roseomonadaceae > Roseomonas > Roseomonas sp. TS2. The sequence goes on from NZ_JCACVY010000057.1 coordinate 19,372, forward strand.
TCGTCGGTGCCGGCCCGGCGGGGCTGGCGGCGGCGATCCGGCTGAAGCAGCTCTCGCCGGAGGCGGCGGTCTGCGTGGTGGAGAAGGGCTCGGAGGTCGGCGCCCACATCCTCTCCGGCGCGGTGATCGAGCCGCGCGCGCTCGACGAGCTGCTGCCCGACTGGCGCGACGATCCGCCGGGCCTGGCCACCCCCGCCGGCGAGGACAGCTTCATGTTCCTCACCGAGACGAAGGCCTACAAGCTGCCGACGCCGCCGCAGATGAACAACCACGGCAACTACATCGTCAGCCTGGGCAATGTCTGCCGCTGGCTGGGGGCGAAGGCCGAGGCGCTGGGCGTCGAGATCTACCCGGGCTTCGCCGCCTCCGAGACGATCATCGAGGAGGGCGTGGTGCGCGGCGTCGTCGCCGGCGTCATGGGCATCACGCGCGAGGGCGAGGAAGGGCCGAACTACCAGCCGGGGATGGAGCTGCGCGCCCGCTACACCCTGTTCGGCGAGGGCTGCCGCGGCTCGCTGACCAAGCGCCTGCACGAGACCTTCGGCCTGCGCGAGGGCGTGCAGCCGCAGACCTATGCCCTCGGCATCAAGGAGCTGTGGGAGATCCCGAAGGAGCGGCACACGCCGGGCAAGGTGTGGCACTCCGTCGGCTGGCCGCTGAAGAGCGACACCTATGGCGGCGCCTGGCTCTACATGCTGGGCGAGAACCTGGTCTCGATCGGCTTCGTGGTGGGGCTCGACTACCCCAACACCTGGCTCTCCCCCTTCGACGAGATGCAGCGCTTCAAGACCCACCCCGAGGTGCGCAAGATGCTGGAGGGCGGCAAGCGCATCGCCTACGGCGCCCGCGCGCTGAACGAGGGCGGGCTGCAATCCATCCCGAAGCTGGTGTTCCCGGGCGGCGCGCTGATCGGCGACACGGCGGGCTTCCTCAACGTGCCAAAGATCAAGGGCACCCACACCGCGATGAAGACCGGCATGCTGGCCGCCGAGGCCGCCGCCGCCGCCCTGGCCGACGAGGCCGCGCCGCCGGTGCTGGAGAGCTACCCCGAGGCGCTGCGCGCGAGCTGGGTGTGGGAGGAGCTCTCCTCCGTCCGCAACATCCGCCCCGGCTTCGCCAAGTGGGGGCTGTATGGCGGCATGGTCAACGCGGCGCTGGAGACCTACCTGTTCCGCGGCAAGGCGCCCTGGACGCTGCCGCACCACTACGACCACAAGGCGACGAAGCCCGCCGCCCAGTCCGAGAAGATCGCCTACCCCAAGCCGGACGGGAAGCTGACCTTCGACCGCCTCTCCTCGGTGTTCCTGTCGAACACCAACCACGAGGAGGACCAGCCGGCGCACCTGAAGCTGAAGGACCCGGCCAAGTGGCGCCCGGTGAACTGGGAGACCTACCGCTCCCCGGAATCGCGCTACTGCCCGGCCGCCGTCTACGAGGCGGTGGGCGCCGAGGAGGGCGAGCCGCGCCTGGTGATCAACGCGCAGAACTGCGTGCACTGCAAGACCTGCGACATCAAGGACCCGGACCAGAACATCGACTGGTGCACGCCGGAAGGCGCCGGCGGGCCGAACTACATCGGCGGCATGTGACGCCGCCGCACGGGCCGGGGGGCATCTCCCCCGGCCCGTGCCGCCTCAGCGCCAGCCGTAATCGGCGCGCGAGCAGGTCTCGATGCCGCGCCGCTCCTGCGACTGGCCGTTGGCGTAGACCACCTTCATGTCCACCGTGCAGCTGCGGCCGGAGGGCAGCTCCACCCAGTGGTCGCTGCCCGGGTCCAGCGTCTCGTCGCCCAACCGGTCGCGTCCCCAGTTCCGCTCGGTGCTGAGCGAGACGTAGAGCTCGCGGATGACCGAGCCGGTGCGGTTGACGAAGCTGAAGGAGGGGTCGCCCGCGGCGCGCGAGACGCTGCCGCCCGCGCCGCCGCCGCCGTTGCGCACCGTGGCCCCCGCGCCGCCGCCATTGCCGAACACCACGCGCGAGAGGCTGCAGGCGTTGACGTTGCGCCGCTCCTCCTCGCGCCCGCCCTGGTAGCGGACGCGGATGTCCAGCACGCAGTCGCTTGCCTGCGGCGTCACATGCACCTGCTCGCCCGGCGGCAGCACGGACTGGCCGAGGATGTCCGGCCCCCAGTTGCTCAGGCGCGAGGGGGAGACGTAGGCGCTCTCGATGGTCTGGCCGGACTGGTTGACCAGCCAGAAGCGGTTCTGCGCCGCGGCGGGGGAGAGGGTGGCGGCGGCCAGCCACAGGGCCAGCGCGGCCATCAGGGCACGCATGAGGGGGTCCTCCACGGAGTCGTCGATGGGGCGGCGGGCGGCGGGCGGCCGTCCTGCCGTCGCAACGATCCTGCCATGCCGCGGCAGGTTCCGCCATGACTGTCACGCCCAAGCTTCCCGAAGCGTTTCCCGCAAGAGCGAAAAGGTTCTAGGCTGCGGGGCATGGTCATGCTCGTCTCCCCGCGTCGCCTCGCCCTGCTGGCCGCCGCCCTGCTCGCCGGATGCGCGGCAGGCGGGGCGCCCGATGCCGCCGCCCCGCCCGGGGCCGGCGCGCCGCCCCGCATTACCGCCGCCGGAGCCTATCTGGCCGGCCGCTTCGCCGCCGCCGAGACCGACACCGCCAGCGCCGCCGACCAGCTGCTGGAAGCGCTGCGCCTGGCGCCGGAGGAGGAGGAGGTGCTGAACCGCGCCTTCCTCGCCACCGTGCTCGATGGCCGCTCGGAGGCGGTGCGGCTGGCCCGGCGCCTGCCGCGCAGCGAGCTGGCCGACATGCTGCTGGTCGGCGCCGACGCCATGGCCGGGCGCTGGGAGCGGGCCGAGACGCGGCTGCGCGCCATGCCGCGCGGCGGCTCGGGGCAGGTGCTGCAGCCGCTGCTGCTGGCCTGGGCGCAGGCCGGGCGCGGCGCCACCGATGCCGCGCTCGCCACGCTGCGGCCGCAGATCGAGGGCAACCGCCTGCGCGGCCTGGCCGCGCTGCACGCCGCCATGATCGCCGACCTCGCCAACCGCCCGCGCGAGGCGGAGCAGCTCGCCCGCATCGCCCTGGCCGAGACGGCGGACCTCAACCTGCGGCTGGTGCAGGTGGTGGCCGGCATCCTGGAGCGCGGCGGCAAGTCCGTGGAGGCGATGCGGCTGGTGGACAGCGTCACCGCCAGCGGCGACGAGCTGTCCCTGTACAGCACGCCGGAGGAGCGGCGGCGCCTGCTGCGCGGCCGCGCCGTGGCCTCGGCCGTGGAGGGCATGGCGGAGGCGCAGCTGGCGCTGGCCAGCGCGCTCCGCGGCCAGGCGGCGCCGGACCTGACGCTGCTGCTGGCCCGCCTCTCGCTGCGCCTGCGCCCTGACTTCGCCCCCGCCATGCTGCTCGCCGCCGACGCCCTGGCCGAGGAGCGCCACCCGGAGAGCGCGCTGGCCGTGCTGCGCGACGTGCCGCGGGACGACCCGCTGGCGCCGCTGGTGGCGCTGCGCCGCGCCACGCTGCTGGACCGGCTGGACCGGCCGGAGGAGGCGATCGCCACGCTGCGCCGCCTGGCCGAGCAGCGCCCGCAATCGCTGCAGCCGCAGGCGCGGCTGGGCGACCTGCTGCGCGGCCGCGAGCGCTGGGCCGAATCCGCCGAGGCCTACACCGCTGCCCTGGCGCGGGTGCCGCAGCCGGGGCGGGAGCACTGGCCGCTGTTCTACGCGCGCGGCATCGCGCTGGAGCGCGCCGGCCGCTGGGAGCAGGCGGAGGCCGATTTCCAGCGCGCCCTCGCGCTCTCGCCCGAGCAGCCCTACGTGCTGAACTACCTGGGCTACACCTGGGTGGAGCATGGCACGCGGCTGCCCGAGGCGCGCGCCATGCTGGAGCGCGCCGCCGAGCTGCGCCCGCAGGACGGCAACATCGCCGACAGCCTGGGCTGGGCGCTCTACAAGCTGGGCGACCTGCCGGCGGCGATCCGCTGGATGGAGAAGGCGGTGGAGCTGGAATCGCGCAACAGCGTCATCAACGACCACCTGGGCGACATCTACTGGGCCGCCGGCCGGCGGGTGGAGGCGCAGTACCAGTGGCGCCGCGCCCTGACGCTGGAGCCGGAGCCGGGCGACGCGCCGCG
>NZ_JCACVY010000058.1:0-23006 GCF_058833935.1 Roseomonas sp. TS2
GCTGTTGTAGGGCGAGCCATCCACCAGCTTGGTGCTGGTGATGAGATAGATCAGCACGCGCTTCTCGGCATCCAGGATGCGCGTCACCGTCAGCGCCTTGAACAGCGGCGAGGCGGACTGGCGGAACACGGATTCCGTCTGCGGCAGGCCGGCGGGCAGGCTGACCGGCCCGGTGGCGCGGCAGGCGATGCTGAAGCGCGAGGGGTCTTCCGCCAGCCCCACCCAGCCGGAGAGTCCGCCCGTGTCGGCGCGCGAGACGTAGCAGGAGACATTGGCCACGCGCGGGTCGTCGTAGCGTTCCACCACCACCTTGTCGTTGGGGCCCACCAGGCGGAAGGTGGTGCTGATCTCGCCCACCCGCGTCTGGCCGAGGGCGGGCGCCGCCAGGGCCGGCAGCATGGCGAGGGCGAGGGCCATGAAAGGCCGGAATCGGTTCATGCGCATCCTGTTTCTCCGGGCCATGCCCGGCATGGGAAGTGTGACATGTCATCTGGGATGCGCGGTGGCGGGGGCGAAGGGTGGACCGCGCCGCTGAGGGATCTTTATCCCGCCCCTGCCTTGCCCCCCTGGTGCGGCTTGCCTATGCAGCCAGCCAAATCCTGGAGGAAGCCCCGAGAATGACCCTCGCCCCCGGCCGCCGCGCCGTTCTGGCCCTGCCTGCCCTGACTCTCCCTGCCCTGACCCTGCCCGCCCTGCTGACCGGCCGCGAGGCCCGCGCCGAGGCCGAATGGCCGTCCCGCCCGGTCCGCCTGCTGATTCCCTTCCCGCCGGGGCAGGCCACGGACACCATGCTGCGCCTGCTGGCCGACGAGCTTTCCCGCCGCTGGCCGCAGCGCGTGGTGGTGGAGAACCGCGCCGGCGGCGCGGGGGTGGTGGGCACCGACGCGGGGGCGCGGGCGGCGCCGGACGGCTATACCCTGCTGGCCTCCACCAGCGGCACGCACGGCATCAATCCCAGCGTCATCCCCAACCTGCCCTACGATGCCGAGGCGGATTTCGCCTACATCACCACGGTGTTCACCGTGCCGCTGGTGATCGTGGCGCACCCCTCCTTCGCGCCCCGCACCGTGGCGGAGCTGGTGGCGGCGGCGCGCCAGGCGCCCGGCGCCATCAACTATGGCAGCGGCGGGCCCGGCACCTCGCAGCACATGGCGGCGGAGATGTTCGCCCACCAGGCCGGGGTGCGGCTGACGCATGTGCCCTACCGCGGCAGCGGCCCGGCGGTGGCGGACCTGCTGGCCGGCAACATCCCGATGATGTTCGACAGCGTGGCCAGCGCCCTGCCGCATGTCCAGGCCGGGCGCATCCGGGCGCTGGGCGTCACCTCGGCCGCGCGGGCGCCGCAACTGCCAGAAGTGCCCAGCATCGGCGAGACGCTGTCGGGCTACGTGGCCATCGGCTGGGGCGGGCTGTGCGCGCCGGCCGGCACCCCGGAGCCGATCCTGCGCCGCGTCAATGCGGAGGTGACGTCCCTGCTGCGCGACCCGGCCTTCGCGGCGCGGATGCAGCAGATGGGCGGCACGCCGGCCCCCCAGGAGATGGCGGAGGCCGGCGCCTTCGTCCGCGCGGAGATCGCCAAGTGGCGGGCGGTGGCGCGCACCGCGAATGTGCGGCTGGGAGGCTGAGGCAGCCGGCGCGCGCCTCCGCCTTTCCGCCGCCTTCAGGCGCGCCGCGGCTCCGCCGCCTTCAGGCACGCCGCGGCTGGCTGCTCTCCGGCACCGGGCGGGCCGGCAGCTCCAGCGCGGCGTCCAGCCCGTTGATCATGCGCTGCAGATCCGGCAGGCGGCTGGCGCTGGGCGCCTCGTGAGCGATGCCCAGTGTCTGGGCGATGTGGCTGCGGCGGGCCGCCAGGGCATGTTGCCGCAGCACGCGCAGATTGTCGTTCGGCGTCATAGCGGTTCCTCCTTCGGCTTCTTGCTGAGCCGCTGGAGAGAGTGGGACGGCGCCGGAGCGGCCGCAAGCGTGCGGAACCCGCGAAATTTCTCTCGCTTTTGTTTGAATTTGGGTGGATCAATAACTCGTTAACAGTTTGTCCGCAGGATACTTCCTACCTTCCGCGAGGCACCGCCATGAGCGACACCGTTGCCGATCCCAGCCTGTCCCTCGACCTCGAGCTGCCGGAGGCGCGCCCCTCCCCAGCCAAGGGGCTGATGTGGGGAGGGGTGCTGAGCATTCCGCTCTGGGCGCTCATCGGGCTGGTGGTGGCCCGCGCCTTCTGAAGCGCGGCCTGTCCCTGGCTCCGCGCCAGGGCTGGCTCGTCCTTTCCCTGCCCTGAAATGAAGCGCCGCAGGCCGGACCGGCCTGCGGCGATTTCGTGCGGCAGGCGGAGGCTTCGGCCGGCGGCATCGCTCATCGGCAGGGGGGCTCTCGTTCTGCTGGCCGCGGGATGCGCCGGGGCGGCATGGCCCGGCCGGCCGCGGCTGCTGGCAATCCCGCCGCGACGGGCCAGCGCGCCGGAGGTGCCCGAGGGAATGACCGGAACGATCCTGGCCGCCTCCGGGCGCGGGATGTCCGCGGCCCTGCTGCGGATCAGGGGTCGATCGCATCCCCGACGGCATGGATCGGACCGCCGACCGGGCCGCCGACAACAGGCACGACCTTCACCACATCGCCGGCGACACGGAAGGGCAGGGCCACCAGCCCGCAGCCACTCAGGCACAGAAGCGCCGCAAGACAAACGATCAACCGCATCGGGCGATCTCCCTTGATGAGGCGGGCACGCCGGTCGGGCGTGGGCCAGCCGGGGTTCCGGGTCCGGAAGCAGGCACCTTGACTGCGGCTTCAATGGGGCACGGAGGGGAGGGCAGGGCGGGCATGGTCCCCAGGTCACGGGGAGGGCTGCGACGAAGACGGCGCCAGGCGGCGATCGGCCGGCGGCCCGTTGGACCACAGCGCAGGCATGCCCGAATTTTCTGGAACGAAAGGGTGGCGGACCCGATACGATTCGAACGTACGACCTTTGCCTTCGGAGGGTGGGGCTGGAAGGCTTTCCGCAGCTTTCCGACATTTTCCTGGATCGGATAAATCGGCTAATTTCAGTTAGATAAGCTGGATCGGGGCTTTCCGACATTTTCCAGCATATTCCCCGGTTTCCCATTTCGTGGTGACTCCCTGGTGACACCAGATGCCCAAGGCAAAGGTCATCATGCCGAAGCTGACCAAGCGAGTTGTGGACGCGGCCAAGCTGCGGGAGAAGCCGTACTTCCTCTGGTGCAGCGACCTGCCGGGCTTTGGGGTGCGGATCTTTCCATCTGGCAAGAGGGTCTACTACGCCGACTACCGGCCTAAGGTTGGGGCGCGCCGACGAATGACGCTCGGGCCCCACGGCAAGCTGACCACCGAGGATGCCCGGAAGCTGGCGCTGACGACGCTGGGCAGCGTCCTGCAGGGGGAGGACCCGGCCGAAGAGAGAGCGACTCGGCGCAGTTCCCTAACCGTGAAGGAGCTGTGCGAGCGCTACCTGGAGGCGGCCGAGAAGGGGCTGATCCTGGGAAAGCGGGGTGCGCCGAAGAAGGCCAGCACCCTGGTGGCCGACCGCAGCCGGATCAGCGCCCACATTCTCCCCCTCCTGGGCAGCCGGAAGGTCATGGACCTCAGCCGGACAGATGCCACCCGCTTCATGCGCGACGTGGCGGCCGGCAAGGCGGCCCGAGACGTGAGGACGGAGGCTCTCCGCGGGCGCTCGATCGTCGCGGGCGGGAAGGGAGCTGCCACCCGGACCATGGGCCTGCTGGGCGGCATCCTGTCCTTCGCCGTCTCAGAGGGCATCATCCCCATCAACCCGGTGCATGGGGTGAAGCGGCCGGCAGACCAGCGGAAGCGAGCTCGCCTGACGCCGGAGACCTACGCGCGACTCGGCCAGGCGCTGGCGAAGTGGGAGGCGGAGGGCGGCAGCGCCTCGGCTATCCTGGCCATCCGGCTCCTGGCCCTGACCGGCTGCCGACGGGGCGAGGTCGAGAAGCTGAAGTGGTCCGAGGTTGATGCCGCTGGGCACGCCCTGAGACTTGAGGACAGCAAGGAAGGGGCGTCGGTCCGGCCGACCGGGCAGGCGGTGCTGGACCTGCTGGAGAAGGCGCCGCGTCAGGCCGGGCAGGTTTATGTCGTGCCGGGCCGGGATCTGCGGAAGCCCTATGGCGGCCTGCCTGGTGCCTGGAACCGGCTGGTCAAGGAGGCAGGCCTAGAGGGCATTACCTTGCACACCCTGCGCCATAGCTTCGCCTCGACCGCGGCTGACCTGGGCTACAGCGAGCCCACGATCGCGGCGATGATCGGGCATGCGTCAGGGACGATGACGGGGCGATACGTCCATCACTTGGATGCGGTGCTGGTGGCGGCGGCGGATCGGGTGGCGGGGGAAGTGTGGAACAGGCTGAGTACAATGAAGGCTAACGGAGTTGCACAAGCGCCGTGCCATTGACAGCAATAAGGCCGATGTATCTGGTATTCAGTTAAGTTCAAGCCCAGGCAGAATCTGGGTCGGAGGCACCTTGCAGTCGTTTTGGAAGTGGCTGGCAGCAATCAGGCTATTTGCGGAACTTGTTGCCATAGGTCTTTTTGTTGCAGCGGGCTTTGTCTGGTCCTTCCCAGGCATTCGAGCCGGCTTGGGGGTCGAGAGTGCGCTTAAGGGTGCACCGGAGCAGCCGATCCAGCCGGCTGATATGGCTGCAATGCTGCTTACCGTTGTTACCATTGTACTTGCCGTCGTTGCCTTCTTGGTCAGCATAGCCGCCTTTTTTGGTTATGCCGCCATCAAGGAAGCCGCTGAAAAAGCGGCTCATGCAGAGGCTCAGAAGGTGTCAGAAGATTATGCCAAGCTTAAGGAAGCTAATGGTTTAGCTTTGAAAGCGTACATGAAGGAAATGAATGACCGGTTCCAGGATCTTCAAGCGAGTCTGCGAGAGGAGATGACGCAGGGAAGAGGGCTGGAGACCGGCCAGGAAGCTGACGAATTTGCAAGGGCGGCCGCTAGTATGTCGAAGGGCGATACCCCATAATGAGGATCAAATGGGGAACATTGTCATGAGCACGCTCGGCGGCCTGAGCGCAGTGCGTCGCCCGGAGGACATCGCACTTGAATATATGCGTAATTCTCCGCCCACCGATCTAATGGGGTTGACGCGCGACTTAGGTATTCGACTGGAATACGAGGACCTTGGCGATGCCTCAGGTAAGATCCAGAGGGTTTCGACTTCGGATGGAGTAGAATTTGTAATCACAATTAATTCGAACCATTCGCCAAATAGGCAGAGATTTACGCTGGCACACGAAATTGCGCACTATGTCAAACATAGGCGGCAACTTGAGGCAGGGGGCATCATAGATAATGCGATGTATCGCAGCTTGCTGCCCGAACCTATGGAATGGGAAGCAAACCGCTACGCTGCTCAACTTCTTATGCCACTTTCAGCGATGCAGAAGTTGTGGCGCGAAGGACTAACAGAACCATTCCAGTACGCAGCCAGGATGGGTGTGTCTGAGGAAGCTGCAGAAATCCGTCTCCGGCAGCTTAGAGGCACGCTCGCGCTTACTCCTCGAAACTCGTGAATCTTGTGCCCGCCCGGCCCAGCCGCGGCGGGCTTTGCTGTTCCTATGGTCCACCAAGCCCCTGGGCGAAGCGCGTAATCGTATCAGCCAGAGCGCGCAGGCTGTCACTCGCTCCTGTGATGTCCGCCGTAGTTAGCACCACCGTGGCTTTGACACTGATCTTGATGGCCTCGTCCACGGCCACCTCGACACGTTTTGCAAGCCAGCGCGAGATCGATGCGGCTGCCCGCCCGACGACCTCCGCTGCCCTTCGCAAGCGGGATCGATCAGGTACCTGAGCAGCGACTTCGGCACGGATCTCAGCAACGGCAGCAGTCGCCTCGCGATGCTCCTCCGCCGTCAACGGTCCATCAGGCGGATTGTTGTGGCCGATGCCGCCGTGCTGCGGGGCGAGCTTGGTCAAGGCTGCTTCGGCTGCTTCTAAGCGGCGGAGGATCTCAGCCCTGCTCGGCCTTTCAACGGCGGGAGCGTGATCCGCCCATTCCCCAGCGTCTTCATCCCTCATGTCGAGAACTGGTGCCCAATTCGGGCTTTCACCTTCTAGACGGGAAGCAAGTTCGCCGATGAACTCATCAGGTACGATGCCATCGTACTCATTGTGCAGCACATTCGCGGCGTCATAGGGGCCGCCGAATGGATATTGATACTCGCCCCTCTCAACAGGCATATGGTGCACAGGGTCTTCATAGTTGGCTCGGAACCACTGTTCCATAACTGAGATCTGTCGATCTGAAGGCAGCTCGGACAACTCCGCTGACGATACTCCACCTGGAAATTCAGCAGCCTCGTAAACCCAGATGCTCAGTTGCTCGCCAGGGGCGCTTAGCCAAGGCCTGGAACCCCATGCCAGACCTTCATCCTCTGGCTCGGTTCGCAGCCTCTTCCCGCGTGAGAAGCCGTTCGCTGTAGAAGTCATGCGCCCTGCCTGAGCTCGTCAGCAGGAACTCTTAAGCCTAACTGCCGCTCTGCCTCTCGCACGGTGTGGCCTTTCACCCGCCGGCCAGTTGCCTCATGGGTGAACGTTACCCCTGTAAGACCGCTAGCCACCTTCCAGCCTTGTGCTTCGGCTTCCTTTTCCAGAAGGCGCCAGCCTTCTCGGCTTTCGGGGAAGCGCGACCTAAATGGCTGAGGTGAGCTGGCAGTCTCAGTGGAAGGCTGCGGCGGAAGGTCTGATGCCAGGGGATCTGGCGTGGGCAAGGGGGATGCCGGCAGCACCCCAGGGTGAGGGATCTGCTGGCGGAGAAGATCCACCGCTACTCGGACCTGCTCCTGGATATCGAAGATTGCCGCGGCAATCCCGAAGAAAACACTTGAGAGAACCAGAGCGGCTCCCGCGCCGAGTAGAAAGCCCAGGACGCGCGCGCTCCCTGCCTCCTGGGCTGCTGCCATCCCTCCTAGTCCGCCTAAGAGGATGGCAATAGCCACGCCAATCACCATGACCGAGCGAGCAACGGCAACAAGCAGCTGAAGCATATCCGTTCCGAAAAGTTCTTCTTCGAAACGTATGATTGCAACCACAAGATGTGCAGGCAAGAGGGTGGGATGATCTGTCGAGGGCAACTTTCAAAGGCGGGCACCTTCAACATCCCCGCATGTAGGGAAGCTACTTACTGCCGGCCGCCTCCTGGTGGCGCTTCCTGAGCTCCCTCAGCCGATCCTGAGCCTCCTGGCACGAGACCTCCGCCTCCGCATGCAGCAGGCTGAAGTACTCGCTGGTCTCGTCCGCGGTCAGGCCGACGAGGGTACGAGCGCCGTTTGCGTCGATGGTCCAGTGAGCCTCGCCCGAGCTACAACCCTCGGTCACTGTCGCCTCTTCAGCCACACCACCAGAACCGCTACCGCCACCATGATGATGACGCCGGTGGTGTTCTGGCTGATCCATTCGAGGAGGTGGTTGATGGGCAATGATTGGCTCCCTTATGCGCCGCGGCTTTTTAGGCACGCTCTAGCGCCCCTGCTATCTTCAGGGGTGAACTCAGCGCCGGCCGCCTCGAGGGCGGCGTAAATCTTCTGGACCGTTGTGGCTCTGGTCAAACTGCCCTTCTCAAACCGGAGCAGCGTCTCGCCAGAAATGCCTGCCAGTGACGCCAGCCGAACAGCACTAAGGCCAAGGGCGTTCCGCGCCTGCCGGCACTGTCCAGCTGAGAGGGGCAGGATTTCGGAAGCCATGCCAGGATCACTCTTCCCCCACCTCACGCTCACCCCGCACCTCATCTTCTGGTGAGACGGTGCGGAGCTGATGCTCGGGATCAGTGCTTTCGGGTTCACCCTTAGCCCGCATCGGCAGGTTTTCGAGCGCGGCCCCGATCGTCGCCGCGAAGCTGGGCGGTGCGGTGGCAGGCGCTGGGCTGGCCGCGTCCCGCAGGCGCACGCCAGGGCCGCCACCGTTCTGGGGGATGAAGACCACCCCAGCGGTCTCCAGGGCGGTGCGGACGGAAACGACAGTCCGGCGCGAAGCCGCGTGTCTGCCAGCTTCCAGTCTATCGAGAGTGCGGACAGTTACCCCACAGACTGAGGCAAGATGGTCACGAGACCAGCCTAAGAGGGCGCGTGCGGCGCGGACCTGAGCTGGGGTGATGTCAGGAAAGACGCCATTCCCTGTCGCGTCCACCTCTAGTCAACCAGCGCTGCTGGACGGGTGCCCTTCCTCAGCCGCACCCCCGCACCCCCGCCATTCTCCGGAATGAACTCGACGCCGGCGGCTTCAAAGGCAGCGCGGATGGCGGCGAGGGTGCTCGGGTGTGGCGAGCGAGCGCCCCGCTCGAAATCGACTACAGTCTGCCTGGCGACCCTTGCCGTCTCAGCCAATTGCATCTGGTTCCAGCCAAGCATGGCTCGTGCGCCACGGCATTGGGCAGCAGAAATCTCGTTTCCGGACAAGTTCAATCTTTCTGATTGACGTTGGCTTCAAGGCCAATCATATTAATTGAGGTTGGACGCCACTCCAACTGAAAACGGCCGAGCGAGGAGCACCACCTCCACCGCCCGGCCTCCACCGCAACCAGCTCGGATCAGGAGCCGGCAACGATGTCGTTTGCCCATAGCACACCCACGTCCACCGCCAGAAGCGTTGAGGCGGCTGACGATACCCAGCCGAGAAGAAGAGGCCGTTCGGTTCAGGGCGTACCCATGGTGCGCCCCACCTCCGCCCAGCGCACGCTGGCCTACCTCGCCAACGGCGACCTCCCGCCCTGGCCCCTCGCCGACCGCCTCCTCTTCGCCTCCACCATCGCCGCCGGCTGCCTGGCCGTGGCGTTCGGCACCTGGGGGGCGCTGGCATGACCGCGCCCTCCAGAAGAGCTCCGGCCCCGATCAGCCTGCCTCCCGAATTCTGGGATCGCTGGAACGACAGCGACCTGGCGCTGGGCCGCGTCGGGCATGGCCTACGCCTGCTGGATGATTGGCTGTGCCGTACCTCCGGAGACCTCTCCGTGGAGGACCAGAACCGGCTCGGGTTCTTCGTGGATAGCCTGCTGCTGCACCTCGAGGCGGCCGAGACGCGCCTCCGCGAAGTGGGCGAGGCCGCGAAGGCCGTCGAGGGGCGGCACCCATGAGGGGGACGAGAAGAGCGGCCCTTGCCGCCGCACTGAGCCTGCCCGTGACCACCACTCGGGCTTCCGCCAGCCACCGGGATGCCGCGCTGGTTTCCGTCTGCGCCGAGTATCACGCGACCTGGAACGCACTTCAGGCCTGGGATGCCCGAGGCCAGCGCTACCCCTCGGGCAGCGTTGAGTGCATCGCTGATGAAGAGGAGGGCTTCAGCCTCATCGACCGGCTGGTCGAGGCCGTCGAGCGCGCCGGGGATATGCAAGCCATGTCCTCCGACGGTCTCCGGCAGAAGGCTGCGGTGCTGCGACACACCCTGACCGACGATATGGAGGGGTGCGAGATTGACCGGGACAACCGCCGGGTAAAGCTGGCTGTGTCCCTCTGCAATGACCTGCAGCGCGTGCTGGGAGACATGCCATGAAGTCTCTCCTCTTCCTCCGCCTTGGCCTCACGATGTTGGCGCTGGCCTTCGGCGAGTGGCGCGTGCAGCGCATAGCCAAAGCCATGGAGCAGGAGCATGGGCTGCCGCGTGGCTGGCTCCTGCAGCCAGGCAATGCGGAGCGGTTCGCCGCCTGGGAGCGCACTCGGCTGCACTGGCGGCGTGCCCTGATCTCCTGCTCTCCGTTGCCGCAGGAGAAGGCGCCGTGACACTATCACGTTTGTTGCTGCTCCGACCCGCAACCGGAACCATCTGCCCGACCAGTCGCTTGCCCTTCTATTGCAGGAGGACCATGGCATGCGCGACTGGCAAGACATCTCCACAGCGCCACAAGACCGCACCCCGGTGCTTGTCAGTCTTCCTTCCGAAGGGAATGCTCTGTTCGCCGTTGCGCTGTTCACAGATGGGCGCTGGCTCGGGTGCGTCGATGGCATCCTGGCCTTCGATCCGGCCAACCCGTCGGCGCTACTGGAGCTGCATCCAACGCACTGGATGGCTCTTCCGGCCCCGCCTGGTTAAGCAGGAAGAGCTACTCGCATCCCCTATTGCCCTTACTCTCAACCGGCGGGGTATCATCCCCGCCGGCGCGGCTAGGTTTGGCCGCCGAACGCCGGGCCTCCGACCCGGCTGCCGCGCCGCTTGCATCGGAGCGCGCATCGGAGGTGCGGAGAGTGCAATCACCAGCTTGGTGCCCGCCGGGGTATGTGGATCTTCAGGCTGCGCCTCTAGTCATCATGCACAAGCTCCAAGCTGGAGAAGTGCTCCGTCGATTTCCCGAGCCACAGCCGACCGAAGCGTGGGCCACCGCATTTCTCGAGGAATTGGAGCGCTCTCTCTCCTGGGGCGAACTACAGGCTGTGGGTGTGGACGTCCGATCCGAGGATTTCCTGTACATTCCGAGTGGCGCGTGGCGCCTGCAGGTGTCCAGAAGGTCACCACAATCGATGCAGCCGATCGAGGTGTCACAGTTCAACGCCGTACGGGATGGCATGACAGTGTACCTGAGCGCCTACTTCGGGCCCGAGGTACGCGCGGCAGTGTCGCTCCACGCTTTGCTAGCATGGGCTGGAGCCGAGAACCTGCCGGAGCCTCCTACAATCGTTCCGCAAGATCGCAAGGCGCTGTCTGTGGCTTCATCTGCCCAGACCAAGAGCTCGCCCGAAGCCTCAGCATCTGCGGAGCCGTCGGCGGCTACCGTGCCGAAAGGCGGCCGGCCGGCGAAATGGGACTGGGACGCCTTCTGGGTCGAGGTCGTCAGGCTTGCAAACACGCCGGACGGATTGCCCGAGACGCAAGCCGAGCTGCACCGAATCATGATGGATTGGTGCATGAACTCCTGGAACAACACACCCGCAGACAGCGAGATCAGAAAGCGCCTCTCCAGGGTGTATGCGCTGAAAACCTAGTTATCAGCGGTTTTCAGCGGTTATCGGCCGACTGCGGAAATCGTCCCGGCCATCCTGCCGTCACGTTCAAACGAACGGGTGCGGAGAACAGGATTATGCAGCCGAACAGCATCGCCTCCATTGGCTTTCAGCCTTTGCTCGTCCCCAAGCAGCAAGCGTTCGCTGCGATCGGCGTGGGCAACACCAAGGGTCATGACCTGATCAACCAGGGGTGTCTGGTTGCGCGGAAGATGGGAAGCCGGACGATGATCGAGGCCGAGAGCCTCCGTCGCTTCGTGGCGAGCCTGCCGACCCTGCCGGTAAAGAACGCCGCTTAATAGGAAAGCCGGCGCAAAGGCCTGACCCCCTGCACCGGCTCGGATGACTATACGCGGGACCACTCGACACCCGACGTGTATCCGAGATTCGGTAGCTCTGCAAAGGCCTTTTCGCGCCCCTGACATCGAGGGACGCATGTCCGAACACGTCTTGGCGGATGCCATTCCGCTCCACCTCCGCAAGCCGCGTCTGCGGCGTCGCGAGGCCTCTGAGTATCTGCTGCACGTTCATGGCCTGCCGATCGCCGTGGCGACGCTCGCCAAGCTGGCCAGCGTTGGCGGCGGGCCGGCTTACAACAAATGTGGCATCACACCGCTCTATCCCCGCGAGGAGCTCGACACCTGGGCGCTGAAGCGTCTCGGGCAGGTGGTGCGCAGCACCAGCGAGGTGGGACGGTGAGCGCCCTCTCATGCCAGCAGGCGCCTGCTGCAGAGCTGAGCCTGTGGGAGGCTCGTGCGCTGGCCCTTCAGCTGCTGGTCTGCGGCGCCCTCTTCAATGACTGCCAGCGCCGCTTCCTTTGGCAGATGGCCTGCCGGTTCCGCCGCGTGACCCCCTACCGCCAACGCGTCCTGGCCATCCTGGCTGCTCAGGCCGGAGGAGGGCGCCCATGAATGCCCACACCGCCCCCATCTCCGTCAGCCTGGTGCACCTGCCCGATGCGCCGGACGCGTCCGGAGAGCCCATGGTGGGCCTGCTGGTCTCCACCGGACCCGCCAACACCAAGCGTCGCCCGCTGCTGCGCGTCTTCCCCACCCTTGCCGCGGCGCTGGCCGCCAAGCGTAGCCTGGAGACCGGCCGATGAGCTGGATGGGCGAAGCCGGCCTGGAGCCTCTCTCCGCAGGCTCTCTGCCGATGCCGCGTGAGCCGGCCGACGCCGCCCGGCGCTTCCTCCTCCGGCGGGAGCAGACGGTGCCGACACCGCTCTTGCCGCCGCCGGTGACCGAGGCGGGGCTGGTCCTGGCTTTGAGCATCTTGGCGGACTCGGTGGAGGCCCTGAGCCACGGCACCCTGCGGATCCACCGTTTGGGCTTGCCGGCCCCCGTGCAGATCCACCTCCCAGGCCTCTCCTGGAGCTGCGAGGCAGGCTGGGCATCGGGAACAGGGCTGGTCGAGCTGGCCGCCTGGCTCGCCGACCAGGACCTGGTCAGCATGGCCTGCATGCTGGGCTTGGTGCTGGCTCGGCAGGGGAGGCGCTGATGGACGCCGCGGACATCGCTCAGCGCTTCCAGTTGCAAGCTGTTGAGACGCTCAATTCGCTCTCCCTCAACCGCCAAATCATCGATCCACGAACCTGGCTGAGTGAGCCACCCGAGCGTCGTTGGGCTGTTGAGGGTTGGATCCCCCGGAGCGTTGTCACTGGCCTCTACGGCGATGGGGGCCTCGGGAAGAGCCTGCTCGCTCAGCAGCTCTGCACCAGCATGGCGCTTGGTAAGTCGTGGCTTGGCCTGAACGTCACACCGGGCGTGGCCCTTGGCATCTTCTGTGAGGACAGCGAAGACGAGCTGCACCGCCGCCAGTGGGCCATCAATGCTCATCTCAACGCCAGCCCGGCTGATCTGTCGAGATTGCGCTATCTCGCTCGGCTCGGCCGTGACAATGCGCTGATGACCTTCGACGGCTCTGACGTCGGCACATCCACGCCGTTCTGCGAAGAGATCCACAACCTATGTGCGGATCTGAAGCCGACGCTCCTGGTGCTCGACACGATCGCGGATATCTACCCGGCCAATGAGAACGACCGCGGCAAGGTCCGGCAGTTTGTTCAAACCGTGCTCGGCGGGTTTGCCCGGGAGCATGATTGTGCTGTCCTCGTGCTCGGCCACCCTTCCGTCTCGGGCATGCAGAATGGCTCAGGGCAGTCCGGCAGCACCGCCTGGAACAACACCATGCGGAGCCGCTTCTATCTCGCCCGCCCTACTGAGGAGGATGCGGAGCCGAATGCCCGGGTTCTCTCGCGTAAGAAGGCCAACTACGCACCGCGGGATGCGGAACTGCAGCTGACCTGGCGGGACGGCGTCATCGATCTCACTGGCGCCAACAGCTTTACCAAGCCTGATCCGGCAAGCTGGGAAGCTATCGAGGCCATGTTCGACGAACTCGACCGTGCGTGGAAGGCAAAGCGCCCCTGGAGCTACCACCCCCAGACCAGAAAGGCCGGACGCTACTTCCCGTCCTGGGCTCAGCAGCACCTCGGAGTGCCCATGAAGCGGGTGGTGAAGCTGCTGGAGGATTGGCAGATGAATGGGCTGCTGACCTATGAGACTTTCGACAATCACGCCAAGCAGAGTGGCCTTCGAGTGATAAGGCGTATCGAGCGGTAGGTCACTGCGGAGGTTGCGGAGGTCACTCTGTAAGCCATTGATTTTACTGTGCGGGAGTTGAGTGCGGAACTTCTGCGGAGGTTGCGGAGGTTGTGTTCTAAGTTATTGAAAACGTTTGCCCCAATCTGCGGAGGTTGCGGGCGGGTGAGTCCCCCATACCCCCTTA
The DNA here is from genome assembly GCF_058833935.1 of Roseomonas sp. TS2. Lineage (NCBI taxonomy): Bacteria > Pseudomonadati > Pseudomonadota > Alphaproteobacteria > Acetobacterales > Roseomonadaceae > Roseomonas > Roseomonas sp. TS2. Next base: position 13,744 of record NZ_JCACVY010000058.1, read on the forward strand.
CGCACTTCCGCGCGCCCGTGTGGGCTGCGCGGGTGCGTAGGAGAGGGGATCGGGTGAGAAAAGCCTTGCCCCAGCCGACAGGTGTAGGTGTCAGAGGGCTCAAAAAGGCTTGCTCTGAAAAGAAAACGCCCTCCCCTGCCGATGCTTCCGCCTCAAATGCTCAACAGCGAAAGCATCCAGAGGACGAGCAACGCGCTGGCTGCCATGGACGCAAGCCCGGCCATCTTGGTGATCAGCATCTCTTCCCTCCCTCTGCCGCTTCTGGGCAGGTTTCAGCACCATTTGTAACCCCGTGTAAGCTTGGCCACATTCGACTCATTAGGGCAAGCCCTAGTGAGAGGACGGCGAGAGCGCAGCTTTAGCCCTAAAATCGGATCACTGAAGTTGACTTTGATGTTTTGGTCCGATCATGATCCGTCACTCATCCTAGTGACACGGATCGTCTGATGCTCATCGGATATGCCCGAACCTCCACGGCAGAGCAGGAAGCTGGCCTCGATGCCCAGGAGCGCGATCTCCGCGCCGCTGGCTGCGAGAAGATCTATGCGGAGCGGGTATCCTCCGTTGCCGCCGATCGCGCCCAGCTTGCCGAGGCGTTGCGCTTCGTCCGATCCGGGGACGTGCTGGTGGTCACCAAGCCTGACCGCCTCGCCCGCTCCACTGCCGATCTCCTCGCCATCGTCACGGACCTAGAGAAGCGCAGCGTGGCCCTGCTGGTCCTATCCATGGGTGGTCAGCCGGTGGACACCCGTGGCGCTACGGGGAAGCTCCTGCTGACCATGCTCGCTGCCATCGCGGCCTTTGAGCGAGACCTGATGCTGGAGCGGCAGCGTGAAGGCATTTCCGCAGCGAAGGCCGCGGGGAAGTACAAGGGCCGCGCGCCCACTGCCCGTGCCAAGGCACCAGAGGTTCTGGCGCTGCATGCCGAAGGGGTGCCAGTGGCGGAAATCGCTCGGCGGTTGAAGATTGGCACGGCCAGTGCGTTCCGAATCCTACGGGATAGCCGCCCTTCCTGAGCCTTCATCCAACGCCGGAAAGCCCAGGAAAACCTTAGAATAACTATCTGATTTAGAACGAGAAATTACGATTGAGGGGCAGATAGGGCGCCGATACGGTGCTGTTATGCCTCGCATTGGACCATATTCCCGCGCTCGCAGCTTGCAGAAGATGGACGGCCGCACCCGTGAGGCGCGGCTGATGCGGGATCTGCGAGCGGAGCTGTTCGCGCATGTTGGCGGAAAGCCCTCCGCCACGCAGGTGGCGCTCATCGACCGCTGTGTTTGGCTCTCCCTGCATATGGCGCAGCTAGATGCCAAGGCTGCCAACGGCCGGGCGATGACCGAGCACGACAGCCGCACCTACCTCGCCTGGAGTAATAGCCTGTCGAGGCTGCTGCGGCAGCTCGGCCTAGAGGGGAAGACGCTGGGCCAGCCGAAGACGCTGGCTGAGTACACTGCTGAGCGGGCGACACAGGGAGCCTCTAGCAACCGCGGGGCTGCCGCCTGATGCCCGCCCAGGCCATGACCATCCTCGAGGCGATGGACGATCCCAACCTCTTCGGGACGCATTTCCGCGGGGAGAGCTGGGGCGGCTGGAAGGCCTTCCTGGCGGCTTTGTTCGCCCTCCCCATGGATGAGGCGCAGGAAGCCATCTACCGCCACCACACAGGCCGCACGGCGCTCCCTGGCGGCGCCAGCAAGGAAGCGGTGCTGGTGTGCGGCCGCCGGGCGGGAAAGAGCCGCGTGGTGGCGTTCATCGCCACCTACCTGGCCACCTTCCGCAGTTACGAGGAGTATCTGGCTCCTGGCGAGGTGGCGACCATCGCCGTCATCGCGGCCAACCAGAAGCAGGCGCGCTCCATCTTCCGCTACATCTCCGGCGCGCTGAACAGCATCGGCCTCCTGAAGAGCATGGTGGAGAACGAGACCGCCGAGAGTATCGTGCTGAACAACCGGGTGGTCATTGAGATCGCCACCGCCTCCTTCCGGGTCACCCGCGGCTACACCTATGCGGCGGTGCTGGCGGATGAGATCGCCTTCTGGCGCAGCGAGGAGAGCGCCAACCCGGATGAGGAGATCATCAAGGCCATCCGGCCCGGCCTGAGCACCGTTCCAGGCGCCATGCTGCTGCTGGCTTCCTCGCCCTATGCCAAGCGGGGCCTGCTCTACAACCTGTGGAAGCGCCATTACGGGCAGGATGGCGCCCGGGTGCTGGTCTGGCGCGGCACCACGCAGGAGATGAACCCCCGGATTGATCCGGACATCATCGCCGAAGCTTACCAGGATGATCCTGAAGCGGCGTCGGCTGAGTACGGGGCCGAGTTCCGGAACGACATCGCTGCCTTCGTGGCGCGCGAGGTGGTCGATGCCTGCACGCCGCCTGGGCGGTACGAGGTGCCGTACATCACGGGGAATGCTTACCGGGCCTTTGTCGATCCGAGTGGGGGCACCTCCGACAGCATGACGCTGGCGATTGCGCACCAGGAAGGGCGGGGAACCGGCCCACGGCGTGCGGTGCTGGATGCGGTGCGCGAGGTGAAGCCGCCCTTCAGCCCCGAGCAGACGGTGGAGGAGTTCGCCACGCTGCTGAAGAGCTACCGCATCAGCCGGGTGACCGGGGATCGCTACGCCGGCGAGTGGCCCCGCGAGCAGTTCCGCAAGCACGGCATTCAGTACGACTTGGCGGACAAGCCGAAGTCCGACATCTACCGCGACCTGCTGCCGATGCTGAACTCCGGCCAATGCGAGCTCCTCGATGTTCCGCGCCTCGCCGCTCAGCTCTTCGGGCTGGAGCGCCGCACGTCGCGCGGTGGGCGGGACTCGATCGACCATTCTCCAGGCGGGCATGACGACTTGGCCAATGCGGTGGCGGGGGTGCTGGTGCATGGGCGGGGTGAGATGACTGCCGTGGAGCGCATGCTGGCAATGGCGAGCTGAGGCCCTTTACGAGGATCTATAGGAACATGAGCGAACATGCGCCGCCCATCAGCAGCTCGGAGCGGAACAAGGCCAGCGCAACCCGGCGGGATATGGTTTCGGCCTTCTTGGGCAGCGCCGCTTTGGGCAGGACCGACGCCGATGTACGGCGTGCCTTCTGCGCTGAGTTCGCGCGCCGCCGCGGGATCCCCCTGCGCTTCGACGAGATGGGCGAAGCCTACATCAGCCTCTACTTCGAAAGCCGCTTCGCCGAATGGAAGCCGGAGCAGCAGGCAGCGCGCAGCGATTGCAGCCAGCAGCAGAGTGAAGCCATGGGAAAACTGAAGCTGTATTCCGCCCGCCAGCACACCTTCCACCCTAGCGGCCCGATCACACGCGCCATGCGCAACAAGCCCCCCCACATCCCTCATGCATGCGGCGGGTTGCGTTTCGACGCCTCGCCTGAAAGCCGGAACACAATGACCAGCAGTGAGACCCGCACCGACGTGGATTACAGCATGGCACGGGCGCTCAACACGTTCCTGCCGACGCCTGCCGATCGTGAGCGCACGGAGGCGGTGAACGACGAGCGGAAGTACCGGCTATCCAACGCCTGGAAGACGCCCGCTGGCGGCACAACCAATCACTCGGTCGCCCTGGCCGCCACGCCGGAAGCGGCGCTGGACGCGAAGCGCGATCGCCTCTCCAACGCCTGGAAGGAGAGCCGCTGATGGGCGCGGTGATGAAGGTGAAGCCGCAGGCCGAGGAAATCCCCGGCCTCGCCGCGGCTGATGCGCACGCGGCCGAGCTGCACGAGAAGTATCTCGGTCTCCGGCGGCAGATGCGCCAGGCGGAGGCCGATCTGGCGGCGGGTGTACGCAAGCGTACCAACCTCCTCTCTCGGGCCAAGGCTGGCGAGGTGGTGGCGCCTGCAGAGGTGGCCGAGGCGGAGGCTGCCACCCGAACGGCCGAGAGCGCGCTGATGCTGCTGCGCGAGGCCGCGCCGGCGGTGCTGAAGCAGCTCCAGGAGGCGGAGTGGGCGCTGATGGCCCAGGCCTGCCATCCCCTCCAGGAGGCAGCCCAGGCGGCCCAGGCGCGCCATGAGGCGGCGGTGAAGGCGGTTGAGGAGGCACAGCGCGAGCGCAACGCGGCTTGGGAGGCGCATGACCGGCTCTCGCGCTGGAGCGTCGAATGGAACGGCCCCGACCAGGTGCAGCAGCATGCCCCGGCCGCCGTCGAGCGCCGGCGGCTTCTGAGTGACCTGCTGGAGGCTGACCGCAAGGCCGCTGCCACCGCTGAGGCGGAGGCCAAGCAGCGCCAGGCGGCCGAGGCCTTCAACCGCCGGGTGGCCGACTTCAAGGCGCGGAACCGGGCGCAGGGATGGCCGGAGGATTGCGGCCTTGCCGACAACTGGGAGCGCCTGCGCCGTGGCTGATCTTCCTGGCACCAGCGCCCCCACTAATCTCGAGTACTTCGGGCATCCCGCCATCTTCCTCGCGCCCAAGCAGATCACGTCAGTAGCCACAAGGGGATGGGGGGCGCATTCCAGCTATCCCAACCAGATCGAGGTGCAGATCGGTTGCGGCGGCGTGTTGCTGAGCGCGAGGTTTGCAAACAATGATGCGCGGGCCCTGGAGCTTGTCGGATGGGTGCAGGACTGCATCGGGGTGCATCAATCATGATGGGCGGAAACCGTTGCAGGGCGGGATCGCGCGAGACCATCCCCGGCCTCTCCGCCGCCCATGCGGAATTCCTGTCCGCCACGCAGCGTCTCCCCATGCTCAAGCAGGAAGGTGCGGCGTGCCACGGCGCCCTCTACCGCGCCTACGCCCGCATGGAGGCGATGCAGGCTTCCTTCCTGAAGGGCGGCGCTGTGGATCTCATGGAGATCCGCCTGCTCGAAGACCTCATCAAGCGCGAGGAGGTGCGCCGCGACACTTTGCAGGCTGAGGCCAAGGAACTCGGCGACAAGCTGGAGGTGCTGCAGGGGAAGATCGGCCCGATGGTGCGCAAGGCGCTGCAGCGCCAGGCCTCGATCGCGTCCGCGCTTCAAGCCAAGGGAGGCCGCGCGTGACTGTTGTTCGGGAACTTACCACCCTCCTCAACTTCGATGTCGATGACCGCGAAGCGAAGAAGTGGGAAGGCCGCATCGATAGCTTTGCCCGCAGGGCATCGGCAGTTGCGGTCGGCTTCGGCGCTGCCCTCACTGCTGCCTTCGGCATCGACAAGATCATCGAGGCTGGTGACGCCTACACCACCACCATGAACCGGCTGGGGGCCTCGACCACCAGTGCAGTGGAGGCCACCCAGGCCTTCGAAGGGCTCTACACCTCCGCCAGGGAAACCGGCATCGCGGTGGATGAGAGCTCGAAAGCGTTCATGCGGTTCAGCCCGGCGATGGCCAAGCTGGGCTACGGCATGAGCGATACGATCTCGCTCATCGACGGCCTACAGAAAGGCCTCCTGGCTGCTGGTGCGACTGCCCAGGAGAGCGGCAGCGTCTTCCAGCAGCTCGGCCAGGCGATCAACGCGAACGTCTTCCAGGGCGAGGAGCTCGGTTCGTTCCTGGAGAACGCCTCGCCGACGTTGGTGAACACCTTCGCTGAGGCGCTGGGAACGACGAGCGACAAGCTCAAGGAGCTGGGCAGCGAAGGGAAGCTGACCGCGAAGAACGTCCTCCCCGCCATGCTGCAGGCCGCCAAGGCGGGCCGGGATGAGTTTGGCCGGATGCGGGTCACGGTCGGCCTGGCGATGGCCCGCAGCGGCGTGGCTGTCGATCGCTTCACCGCCGAGCTGGAGCGGGCGTTCCGCTTCACTGAGGTCCTCGCGCGCGGCATCGAGGCGGTGGGTCAGAAGATCGACCAGTGGCGCTCCTACCTCCCCAGCGTGCGCCGCGTGGTCGATGAGCTGGGCGGGCTGGAGAGCATCCTGGCGGCGCTGGGCTATGGCATCGTCTCGGTGACCGCCGTCACTCTGGCGCTGAACGGCGCGCTCTCGGCGCTGATTGTCCGCGCTGCGGTGCTGGCCGCCCCGTTCCTGGCCTTCGGCGCCGCCATCGTCTTCGCTGGCGCGATGCTGCAGGACTTCGTCACCTGGGTGAAGGGTGGCACGACCAAGACCCTCTTCGGCGACTGGTTCGGGGACTTCGACACGCTGGTGGCGCCGCTGAAGCCGGCCCTCGATCAGATCAACAAGATCCTGACCGGGACCCCGGATGAAGTGATCAAGGCCTGGAACAAGTTGAAGGAGTATTTCCGCGCCTGGGCCGGCGAGGCGTTCAAGAACTTCCCTCCCGCCATCCAGCGCTTGCTCGGCGTGCCGCAGCCGGCCCTCGTTCCACAGGATCTCGCTCAGTATCGAGAGCAGGCGGCCGGGCTGCGGCAGGAGCGCATCGACGAACCTGCCGGCAACTGGCTTCTCGACCGCATCCGCGGCTTCCTGGGCCACATCGGCTATGCGCAGCGGGTCGAGGGGCCGGATGGCACCATGCATCTGGTGAAGCCTGGTGAACGGATGAGCGAAGCGCTCATGCGCCGCGCGGTGCCGCCGCCAGCCAACGTCACGGCGACGCAGAACAACTCCGTCACGAACAACGTCACGGTGAACGCCACGGGCGCTTCCGGCCCCGAGGTCGCCGCCGGCGCCACCTCTGGCATGGACCGGGCGACGGACAGCCTGCAGATGAAGCTCGACGCCCTGTCCCGGCAGTTCCTAATGAGCCTGCCTGGCGTCGAGGGCGGCGGCGGCGTCCAGGGGGCTGGCCAGTAAAGGCTATGCCCCTGCTTAACGGCGGGGGCACCAAGCCCCCGCCCAGACAGCGGTGCGTGTTCCGGCAACAGCCCCGCCTCGGCTCTCTCTGAGAGGATGGGAGGGAGGAGACCCATCCGGAAGGAGAGAAAATCCGCCTTCCCCTTCTCGCGATAGCATCCCTGGGTGTCGGTATCCCTCATCATCAGTTGAACTACATTGCAACGACTCGTTAGTTGTGGGGTAGAACATCTTCTGTCTGCCTTGGTTCTGCACAGACACGGAACGAGTTGGACATAATGAAGATCTTGATTGTAGAAGATGAAGCTCTAATAGCTGCGCTTGTGGTTGAGTTCCTCGAGGAGGCCGGGCACACGATTATTGGCCCCGCCGCCACTGCGGGTGAGGCGCTCGATCTATGCGGGGAGCATGTCCCGGACTTGGCTATTTTGGATATCGACCTGCAGGACGGCAGTTCCGGCATTGAAGTCGCGCGGGAGCTATTTACACGCTGGGGTTTGGCCGCGATCTTCGCGAGTGGCGAGATGCTGGCCGCCCGACAGGCCCAGGACGTGGCGCTGGGCTATCTCCCAAAGCCCTACGAAATGGCTGCGCTGCTGCAGAGCGTGGAGGTTGTGGAGGCCATGCGATCCGGAGCCGAGCCAACACAAATTCCGCAGGGGTTCGAAGCCTTCCCGCGGGCGCTCGCCGCCAGGGGAGGGGAGAGCGCGCGCTGAGATGCAGCGGCAGATCTTCGCCACGCTGGAGTGAAATATCTGGGCGATGCGGCGGCGGCCTACTGGGATCTGACCACGCCAGATGAAGCCTTGTTCCTGGCTTGCGCTCTTTAGGACGAGGGGGCGCCAGATCCCCCTGCCTAATTGGGCTCTCACGGAGGGGCTTTGAAAAACGGCCCATCTGGTTCCGCCCTGGTTCCGCGGCACCAAACGCAGAAAAGGCCCGCCGAAGCGAGCCCAACCAAGCGAATCGTCTCTGAGGTTCTGCGGTCTAACCACCCTGCTGGTGACTCTGTGGTGACACCAGCAACCTGTCTTGGTGCTTGAATTCTGCCTAAGGCACTGAAAAGATTGGCGGACCCGATACGATTCGAACGTACGACCTTTGCCTTCGGAGGGCAACGCTCTATCCAGCTGAGCTACGGGTCCTCGCCAGGGGCTTCTTTAGCCGGATGCGGCCGGCAAGGGAAGCCCCGGATCGCACTCTCAGGCCGGCGCTCTCAGGCTGCCAGGGCCGCCTCCACCGCCACGGCAATGGCGAACAGCGCGGCGTCGCCGTCATGGGCGCCGGTCAGCATCAGCCCCACCGGGGCCTCGCCCGGGGCATGGCAGGGCAGGCTGATGCTGCAGCGGTCGAGGAAGTTGAAGGCCGCCGTGTTGCGCAGCAGCAGCAGGTTGATGCGGTTGTACTCGGCCTCCTCCGCCACCTCGGAGAGGGCGGGCGGGGTCAGGGCGGTGGTCGGGCAGAGCACCGCGTCATAGGGCGCGGTGCGCGCCGCCGTGGCGGCGATGATGCGGGCGCGGTCCTGTTGCAGGGCGATGTAGTCGGCGGCGCTCATCGCCGCGCCGCGCTGGATGCGGGCCCGGATGCGCGGGTCGTAGCGGTCGGCGGCGCGGGCGAGCAGGGCGCGGTGCCAGGCATAGGCTTCCACCGCCGCGAAGCCGCCCGTGGCATTCGCCTTCGGGATCTCGGCCAGCTCCGGCAGGGCGAAGCGCTCGATCCGCGCGCCGGCCTGCTCCAGCCGCGCCACGGCGCGGTCGAAGGCGGCCAGCACCGCCGGCTCCACCCCCTCGAACAGGAAGGTGTCCTCGGGGATGCCGAGGCGCAGCCCGGCCACCGGGCGGGCGGGCGGCGGCGCGGCGTGCCCGGCGCCGGCCATCAGCGCGTGCAGCACGGCGCAGCAGCCGGCGGTGTTGGCCAGCGGCCCGATGCTGTCGAGCGAGAAGGAGAGCGGCAGCACGCCTTCCAGCGGCACCCGCTTCGCGGTGGGCTTGTAGCCGACGATGCCGCACAGCGCCGCCGGCACGCGGCAGGAGCCGCCGGTGTCGGAGCCCAGCGCGCCGAGGCCCATGCCCTCGGCCACCGCCACGGCGGCGCCGGAGGAGGAGCCGCCGGGCAGCCGCCCCGTGGCGCGGTCCCAGGGCGAGAGCGGCGTGCCGTGGTGCGGGTTCACGCCCAGGCCGCTGAAGGCGAATTCCACCATGTTGGTGCGGCCGAGCACGACGAAGCCGGCGCGCTCCAGCCGCGCCACGGCGGGGGCGGTGGCGGCGGCGGGGGCTGCGTCGTCCAGCGCCGCGGCGCCGGCGCGGGTGGGCACGCCCTGCTGGTCGAACAGGTCCTTGATGGAGATCGGGATGCCGGCCCAGGGGGAGGGGGCGCGGCCGGCGGCGCGCAGCGAATCCATGGCGCGGGCCGTGGCCAGGGCCTGCTCCGCCTGCACCGCCACGAAGGCCCGCGCGCCCTCGCCGGTGGGGTCGGCGATGCGGGCCAGGGCGGCCTCGGTCAGCGCCAGGGCGGTGGTGCGGCCGGTGGCAAGGTCCTGGGCGGCCTGGGAGAGGGTGGGGGCGAAGCTGGCGGCGCGGT